>NZ_WMBF01000825.1:0-1362 GCF_019400875.1 Streptomyces anatolicus
GGCGGTGCTCGGGGTGCGGGCGTGGCGGAAGAGGGAGAGGTCCGTTTCGTCGGCTGCTGAGTGAGTGGGGAGGTATTGGCGGGTTAGTGGTGGGGTTGCGCGCGGTTCCGCTCTTATGTGTGGTTTAGCGTATTCGTATGCCTGATCATGAGCCGGGAGAGCAGAGTCAGCCTTCGCGGGAGCGCCCGCAGTCGCATCCGCAGCCGCACGGGGCGCATGGGCGGGTCCCCACCCGGGCCGAGCGGTGGGCCGCCTTCAAGGAGTCGCCCTTTCTGCCGGCGCTCGTGCTGGTCTTCATCCTGGCGGCCGCGGCCGGGCTCTTCGCCGGTTCGTACACGTACTCCATGGCGAATCCGACGCCCCACCACATCCCCACGGCCGTCGTCGGCTCGCCGGACGCGGCGCACGGCAAGGCCTTCCTCGGCGGCATGGAGAAGGCGCTGAACGCCTCGCTTGAGGTACGGCGGTACGACAGCCTGGCCGGGGCCCGGAGGGATGTGGAGGAGCAGAAGATCTTCGCGATCCTCGACGTGGGCAAGGAGAAGGTGACCTTGGACGTGTCCGGGGCGTCCGGGGCCTCGGTCGCCCAGGTGCTCGCGGAGACGGCGCCGAAGGTGGGCGAGAAGGCCGGGGTGCCGGTGACGGTCAAGGACATCAAGCCGCTCCAGGAGGGCGACCCCCGGGGGCTCGCCATCTTCTACATCTCGCTGGCCGCGGTGATCATCGGCTTCGTGGGGGCGATCCAGCTGAGCGTGCACGCGCGGGGGCTGAATCCGGCGGAACGGATCGGGTTCACGGCGCTGTACGCGCTGCTCGGGGCGTTCGTCATCGCGGCGGTCGTGGACTGGTGGCTGGGGGCGGTGGATCTGCCGTTCGTGGAGTCGTGGCTGATTCTGGCGCTGACGATGTTCGCGTCCGGGATGGTCTTCACGATGTTCAACACGTTGTTCGGGCGGTGGGCGATGCTGCCGACGTGGGGGCTGATGGTGCTCCTCGGGAACCCGTCGTCCGGGGGCGCGGTGTCGTGGCCGCTGCTTCCGTCGGTCCTTGGGCACATCGGGCGGTGGCTGCCGCCCGGGGCGTCGGTCAACGCGCAGCACACGGCGGTGTACTTCGGCGGCCACCAGCATGTGGGCCCGTTCCTGGTGCTCGGGGCGTGGGCGGTGTTTTCCTGCGCGGTGTTCTGGGTGTGGCGTCATCGGCATCCGGGTGGGCGGGGGGTATCCCCAGCGCATGCTGGCGGGGCGCCTTGAGCGGGGCCGCTCCGCGGGGGCACGGGTTCGCCTGGTCCTGCGCGGCCGCTCCCCGGGGCTTGCCTTGGCCTGCGCGTGCCCTGTGCCGCCGCTTCCCGTGGGTACGGGC
>NZ_WMBF01000108.1:0-16780 GCF_019400875.1 Streptomyces anatolicus
GTCCGTCACCCCTCCCACCCGAAGAGCACGACCACCACCATGGCGAGCGCCACCACCGCGACCACCAGGCTCAGCACCGTCGGGAAGCGGCCCACCGGCAGGTCCTCGCCGCGCCGCATGGCCCGCTCGCAGCGCACCCAGTGGTTGACCGCCCGCAGCGAGCACAGGACGCCCGCGGCGAGCAGCGCGAGCGCGAGCCCGATCCGCCAGCCCCAGCGCAGGTCCGGCAGGAACTGGTCCACGGCGAAGCCGCCGCCGATCAGCGCGAGCGCGGTGCGCAGCCAGGCCAGGAAGGTGCGTTCGTTGGCGAGCGAGAAGCGGTAGTCCGGGGTGTCGCCCTCCTCGCGGACGCGTTCGGGCGCGAACCACAGCCTCAGGCTCTGTACGAAATTGCTCACGGCCGCACCATAAGCCGTGCCGATCAGCAAGCCGTGCCGATCAGCAAGCCGTGCCGATCAGCTCGCGCGGAAGGCCTTCAGGCGGTGGTAGGCGTCGAGCCCGTCCGGCACCCACTCCCACTCGTCGAGCCGCCCCTCCAACTCCTCGTCGGTGAGGAAGGTGTGCCAGGCGACCTCCTCGACCTGCGGGCTCACCGGCACCTCGCAGCGCACTTCGTAGAGGTACGCCCACCAGGTGCGCCCCGCGCCGTCGTCGTAGAGGAACTTGAACAGGGGAGTCGGGCGGGGAAGTTCCGCGACCCCCAGCTCCTCGCACGCCTCGCGCAGTGCCGCGTCGTCACAGGCCTCGCCCGCCCCGACCACACCGCCGACGAACATGTCGTACAGCGAGGCGAAGACCAGCTTGGTGGCGGTGCGGCGGTGCACGAAGACGCGGCCCTCGGCGTCCCGCGCCTGGATGAACACGCAGCGGTGGCGCAGACCCCGCGCGTACGCCTCGCCGCGCGGGGCCTCGCCGATCACCTCGTCGTGCTCGTCGACGATGGTCAGGACCTCTTCGCGGGGGTCGGGCAGGGGCCGATTGTGTGACGTCATGCCGGCCATCCAACCTCACCGGTCCTGCGGCGGGCGGTGGCCCGGGCGTGGGCGCGGCCGGTGGTGGCGTACCACTGGACGGCCACGGTGACGGTGAGGACGAGTTCGACCAGGTCGCCGCCGTAGTACATCAGCTGGGCGCCGGCGTGCAGGTCGGCGTTGGTGACGGCGGTACCGGGCGGCGGCGCGGCGTACAGGGTCTTGGCGAGTACGGCATGCGCGGTGCCGACCGCCAGCAGGGTCGTCCCGCGCAGGAGAAGACTCCAGCGGCGGCGCACGGGGTCGAGCGGGCAGACGGCGAAGGTGAACAGCAGCCCGGCGATCAGGACGTGTGTATGCACGGCGGCATGGAGCCACGGCTCGTGCCGCATGGCCGCGAACAGCCCGGTGCGGTACAGCAGCCACAGCCCCCCGGCATCGAGCAGGGCCGCAAGCGGCGGGAAGACCAGCAGGCCCGCGGCACGGGAGTGCACCAGGGCCAGCAGCCCCCTGCGGGCGGCACCGGGCGCCAGGGCGCGCAGAGCCAGGGTGAGCGGGCGGGCCAGGACGAGCAGCAGCGGGGCCGCCATGCCGACGATCAGGTGCTGGACCATGTGGGCGGTGAACGGCCCGCCCGGCAGCGGGCCCACCGCCGCCCAGGCCACTCCCGCACACCCGGCGGTGAAGGACACCTCCCGCCACCGGGGCCAGGCGTCCTGCCGCCGCCGCAGCCGGGCCGCGGCAAGCACATAGCCGGTGGCCACCGGCAACGCGAGCGCGACGGCAACCCGCTCGGGCAGGCCCGGGCCCGTGGCCGGCCCGGGATGGACGTGCGCGAGTGTCACGACGTGACCGCCCTGCCGCGGCGGGCCGCGCGGACCGCCAGTACCCCGCCGATCAGCAGCAGCGCCAGACCGGCGAGGTTCCACGCCCAGTCGTACGGGGTGACGTCCACGCCGTAGCGGATCTGGTGCAGGCGCAGCAGTTTGTGGTCCACGATTCCGTCGAACAGCTGGAAGACCCCCGTGCCCAGGAAGAACCCGGCCCACGCGTGGGCCGGGACCAGAGCGCGGCGGCGGCGCAGGTCGGCGTAGAGGAAGAACCCGGCGACCAGCCCCAGCAGCTCGCCCGTGTGCAGCAGTCCGTCGGAGAGCAGGCCCACACCGGGGGTGGAGCGGTCGTAGAAGTGGTGCCATCCCAGGAGCTGGTGGAAGACGATCTCGTCGACCGCGGCCGTCACCGCCACCCCGAGCACCCCGCACACCACCATCGACCTGCGCGGCTCGGGCCGCGCGCCGGGAGCCCTGTGCGGGTGGGCCGATGCGCTCATGGGTCTGCCTTCCTGCCGTACGGGTGCCGGGACGGGCACCGGTACCGGTCCGCTGCCCGGTACGCGGTGCGCTTGCTCGGTACGCCTACCCCCTCCCGCGGGCCGCGCCCGTCGGCCACGGCATCCGGGTGAGCCGTTCAGCCTCGGACCCCTTCCCCCGGCACACGTCCCAGAAGACGCACCCCTCCGCCGGTTGACGTGGGCCCTTCCGCTGCCCAGGATCTGACCCACCGGTAACTTCACGGGCCCCTGTCGAGGAGGACGACCCCTATGGCGTACGACGCAGATGTGATCGTGATCGGGGCGGGGCTCGCCGGACTCGCGGCGACCGCGGAACTCGTCGACGCGGGCCGCCGGGTCATCCTCGTCGACCAGGAGCCCGAGCAGTCCATCGGCGGGCAGGCACACTGGTCCTTCGGCGGCCTCTTCTTCGTGGACTCGCCCGAGCAGCGGCGGCTTCGCATCAAGGACTCCCACGCGCTGGCCCTCCAGGACTGGATGGGCACCGCCGCGTTCGACCGCCCCGAGGACCACTGGCCGCGCAAGTGGGCAGAGGCGTACGTCGACTTCGCGGCCGGCGAGAAGCGGTCCTGGCTGCACGGGCAGGGCGTGCGCTTCTTCCCGGTCGTCGGCTGGGCCGAGCGCGGCGGCTACGACGCGCAGGGCCACGGCAACTCGGTGCCGCGCTTCCACATCACCTGGGGGACGGGCCCCGGGCTGCTTGCGCCGTTCGTGCGCCGGGTGCGGGCCGGGGTCGCACGCGGCCTCGTCCAGCTGAGGTTCCGCCACCGCGTCACCGGGCTCACGCGCAGCGCGGGCGCCGTCGACACCGTCAGCGGCGAGGTCCTCGAACCCTCCGGCGTCGAGCGCGGCAAGGCCAGCAGCCGCGAGGTGGCGGGAACCTTCGAGTTCCGGGCCCAGGCGGTGATCGTGACCTCGGGCGGCATCGGCGGCAACCACGACCTCGTCCGCGCCAACTGGCCGGAGCGGCTCGGCACCCCGCCCGAGAAGATGATCTCCGGGGTGCCCGCGCACGTGGACGGCAAGATGCTCGGCATCGCGGAGAGCGCCGGGGCGCGCCTCATCAACCGCGACCGCATGTGGCACTACACCGAGGGCATCCAGAACTGGAACCCCATCTGGGAGCGGCACGGCATCCGCATCCTGCCCGGCCCCTCCTCGCTGTGGCTGGACGCGCGCGGCGACCGCCTGCCCGTGCCGCTCTTCCCCGGCTTCGACACCCTCGGCACGCTGCACCACATCATGGCCACCGGCTACGACCACACCTGGTTCGTCCTCAACCAGCGCATCATCGGCAAGGAGTTCACGCTCAGCGGCTCCGAGCAGAACCCCGACCTGACCGGCAAGTCCGTGCGCGGCGTCATCGACCGGGCGCGCTCCGAAGTGCCGGGCCCCGTCAAGGCGTTCATGGACCACGGCGTCGACTTCGTGGTGGAGAAGGACCTCGGCGCGCTGGTGCGCGGCATGAACGCGCTCACCAAGGAGCCCCTGATCGACGAGGCCGCGCTGCGCCGCACCCTCGTCGCGCGCGACCGCGAGATCACCAACCCCTTCACCAAGGACCTCCAGGTCACCGCCATCCGAGGCGCCCGCAAGTTCGTCGGCGACCGTCTCATCAGGGCCGCGGCACCGCACCGCATCCTCGACCCCAAGGCGGGCCCGCTGATCGCCGTCCGCCTCAACATCCTCACCCGCAAGACACTCGGCGGCCTGGAGACCGACCTCTCCTCACGCGTCCTGACCGAGGGCGGCGAACCTCTCGCCGGTGTGTACGCGGCAGGGGAGGCCGCCGGTTTCGGGGGCGGGGGAGTGCACGGCTACCGCTCGCTCGAAGGCACCTTCCTCGGCGGCTGCCTCTTCTCCGGGCGCACCGCAGGGCGAGCGGCGGCCCGCGAGGTGAGTTGAGCAGCTCTTTGCCAAGCGGGGTTCTCCCAGGTGAAGGGCGAAGTCCGCAGATCGTGAAACGAGTTGGTGAAGGGAGAAGGTTAGGCTGCCCTTGACGTGGACTGGTGCCTACCGCTTTGCTGTGCGTGATCATCCGTACGCGAACCGCGCCGGGGAGGAAGTCCCGCGGTGTCCCCACCCCCACCCCCACTGGGCCGTTCCCGCAAGAGGGCCGCGGCGCACGCTTTCGACGCCGCGCTCGACGACACCGAACTCGTCGACGCCCGGGCCGCGTTGGCGCAGGGGCGCTGGATCGAGGTCCGCGCGCTGCTCGCCGCCACCGGCGACGACTGGGACCGCAGGGGGCACCGCTTCGACGTCCTCGGACAGGAGCCCACCACCGCCGCCTGGGCCCGCGACTGGCGGCTCGTGGAGCCCGAGAGCTACGACGCCGAGGTGCTGCTCGCCTTCAGCGCCGTCCACAAGGCGCTGCGCGGCAAGGAACGCTCGGACAAGGTGCGCGCCCTGTGCCGCGAGGCGGCCACCCGCGTCCCCGCCGACCCGACGCCCTGGCTCGCGCTGCTCCTGCTCGAACGGTCGCTGGGCCGCGAGGAGGACGTCGTACGCCTCTTCGACGAGGTCCGCCACCGCCACCCCGAGCACCACCACGCCCACCACCTGATGGTCGCGAGGCTCGCCGAGCGCCGCCCCGGCGCGGGCCAGGACCCCCTGCACGAGGTGTACGACTTCGCCGCCTGGGCGGCCGAACAGGCCCCCGTCGACTCGCCGTTGGCGGTGCTGCCGGTCATCGCGCACGCCGAGCGCTACCGCGTCCTCGCCACCGCGGGCATGGAACCGCCCGACCCGGCGGCCTCCGGGCACTGGACCGGGCGCAGGGCCCGCGGTGTCATGAAGGCCGCCTTCGACTGGTGGCTGGAGTGGGAGACGCCCGGCGGGCCGTCCCACCCGCGCTGCCACGTCGACCTCAACTTCCTCGCCCACGCCAAGTGCTGCGAGGGCAGGGCGGCGGAGGCCGCCGCGCTCTTCCACCGCATCGGACACCACGCCACCCCGGCCCCCTGGTCGTACCCGGACCGGGAGCCGTACCGAGCGTTCACCGCCGCGCGCGCCACCGCGCTCGGCTCGGCCTGAACAGGCGCGGACCGGCCGTGCATACCCATTCCCCTTGATCCGTACCCCGAGACATCCGTACCCCCGAAAGGACAACCGCGCCATGGCGACGGGCAGTTCGAGCACGAGCGGCACCAGATCCCTCAGCGAACCGACGGGTGACAGCGGGATCAGCACGTACAAGGGGCAGGAGCGCGCGCTGCGCGCGGGCCGGCTCGGCACGGCGGGCCTGCTGCTCTCCGTGCTCGCGGCGACCGGCCCGCTGATGGTCGTCGCCGGTGTCATGCCCACCACCTACGGCGTGATGGGCATCGTCGGCCAGCCCCTGCTCTTCCTCATCCTCGGCGTCGTCCTCGCGCTCTTCAGCCTCGGGTACGCGGAGATGAGCCGGCACGTGCACAACGCCGGCGCGTTCTACGCGTACATATCCCGCGGCCTCGGCGGAACCGCGGGCGCCGGCGCCTCGGTGGTCGCGCTCGTCGCCTACAGCGCCCTCCAGGCGGGCCTGTACGGCCTGCTCGGCTTCGAGGTGTCCGGGCTGCTCCGGACGTATGCCGACGTCGAGGTCGCCTGGTGGATCCCGGCGCTGGTCACCGTCGCCCTCGTCGCCGTACTCGCGTGGCTGAAGATCGACCTGAACGCGCGCGTGCTCGGCGTGCTGCTGCTCATCGAGGTGGCGCTCGTCGTCATCTTCGACATCGCGGCCATCGCCGACCCGGCGAAGGAGGGCCTGTCCCTGGAGGCGTTCCACCTCGACACGCTCTCCGGCGCGGGCGTCGCCACCTCCCTGTGCTTCTGCATCGCGGCCTTCACCGGCTTCGAACAAGCCCCCGTCTACGCCGAGGAGACCAGCCGTCCGCAGGTCGTCGTGGCCCGCGTGATGTTCTTCGCCGTCGGCTTCGTCGCCGTCTTCTTCGCGCTCAGCTCCTGGGCGCTGACGGTCGCGGCGGGCCCCTCGGGAATCGTCCCGGCCGCGCGGGAGCAGAGCGCGGGCCTGCTCTTCGGCCTCACCGAGTCCCGGCTCGGCGGCACGTTCACCGACGTACTCCATGTCCTCTTCGTGACCGGCATGTTCGCGGCGATCCTCAGCTTCCACAACGTGGTCGCGCGGTACGCCTTCGCGATGGGCCGCGAGAGGCTGCTGCCCGCCGCGTTCGGCCGCACCAACACCTCCACCGGCGCGCCCGGCACCGGCTCGCTGCTCCAGACCGTCGTCTCGGTCGTGGTGGTCGTGGGCTTCGCCGTCGCCGACGACGGCGAGGCGGGCGACCCGACCGCTCCCGTGCTGCACCTGTTCACCTGGGGCGGCAACATCGGCGCGCTCGGCGTGATCCTGCTGATGGCCACCGCGTCCATCGCCGTCATCGTCTTCTTCGCCCGCCGCGGCGCGGCGCGCGCCCAGGCCTGGCGGATCACCGCGTCCGCGCTCGCCGCGGTGGGGCTCCTCGTCATCGCGGGCTACACCGTGAAGGACTTCGACGTCCTGGTCGGCGCGGGCCCCGACTCGGCGCTGAGCTGGGCGCTGCCCGGGATCATCCTCCTGGCGGCGGTCATCGGAGTGGTCCACGGGGCGATCCTGCGCGCGAGGAACCCCGAGGCACACGTGCGCATCGGCCTGGGCAACGAGGCGTTCCAACTGGAGAAGGCGTCGTCGTCGCCCGAGGCGTAGAAGAAACGGAGGGGCTGCAGGATGCAGCCCCTCCGGCGTTTGAGGAGCGGGGTCGGGGGCGGAGCCCCGAGGCGGTGCCCTCGGCGGGCGCTAGATGACCAAGGACAGCAGGAGAACAAGCGCCCCCGCCACCACAGAGATGATCGTCTCCATAACGGACCACGTCTTGATCGTCTGACCGACGTCCAGCCCGAAGTACTCCTTGACCAGCCAGAACCCCGCGTCATTGACATGCGAGAAGAACAGCGACCCCGCACCGATGGCCAGCACGAGCAGCGCGGTGTGCGAGGTCGACATGTCCGCCGCCAGCGGCGCCACAAGCCCCGCCGCCGAGATCGTCGCGACCGTCGCCGAGCCCGTCGCGAGCCGGATGGCCACCGCGATCAGCCAGGCGAGCAGCAGCGCGGGGATCGACCAGTCCTTGGAGAAGTCCAGGATCATCTGGCCCACGCCGACGTCGATGAGCGTCTGCTTGAAGCCGCCGCCCGCGCCCACGATCATCAGTACGCCCGCGATCGGGGCGAGCGACTTCTCGACGGTCGTGGAGAGGCGGTCCTTGGTGAAGCCGGCCGCCCGGCCCAGCGTGAACATGCCGACGATCACCGCGGCGAGCAGCGCCACGAGCGGCGACCCGATGACGTCGAAGACCCGCTGCACGGTGGCCTCGGGGTCGTCGACCACGATGTCCACCAGCGCCTTGGCCAGCATCAGGACGACGGGCAGCAGCACGGTCGCCACCGTGGCGCCGAAGCCGGGACGCCTCTCCAGGTCTTCCGAGGGGCGCTGCGGAATCATCTTCTCGGGGGCCGGTACATCCACCCAGCGCGCCGCGACCTTCGAGAAGAGCGGCCCCGCGATGATCACCGTGGGGATGGCGACGAGTACGCCGAGGGCCAGCGTGACACCGAGGTTGGCCTTCACCGCGTCGATGGCGACGAGCGGGCCGGGGTGCGGCGGGATGAGCCCGTGCATCACGGAGAGGCCGGCCAGGGCCGGGATGCCGATCCGCATCAGCGAGTAGTTGCCGCGCTTGGCGACCATCAGGACCACCGGGATCAGCAGCACGATGCCGACCTCGAAGAAGAGCGGCAGGCCGATCACGGAGGCGATGAGGACCATCGCCCACGGCATCGCGCGCCCGCCCGCCTTGGCGAGGATCGTGTCGACGATCTGGTCGGCGCCCCCGGAGTCGGCGAGCAGCTTCCCGAGGATGGCGCCGAGCGCGATGAGCACGCCCACGCCCGCGACGGTCGAGCCGAGGCCGGTCGTGAAGCTGGCGATGGCCTTGTCGAGCGGGGCGCCCGAGAAGGCGCCGAGTGCGAGCGACCCGATGGTCAGCGCGAGAAAGGCGTGCAGCTTGAACTTGGTGATGAGCAGGACGATGACGGCGATGCCCGCGAGGACGGCGATCCCCAGCTGGGCATGGCCCGCCGAGGTGATCGGCTCGACGGACCCCGCTGCCAGCATCTCGACGCTGAGATGAGTCACGGTGGGTTTCCTTGTACGAGGGTGCGAGAAAGCGCCCCGAAGGGGCGCGGGGCAGTGACATATGCGGCTCCGCCGCGTGGGCGCGACCAGCCACATACGGCCCGCAGATAAAACCTCAGCCGAGCCGCCCCAAGGCCTCAACGGCCCGCTCGGCGATCTCCTCGGGAGACCCGGCCACATCAACACAGACGCCCGCCTCATCCACCCCAAGAGGCTGAAGCGTGGCGAACTGCGAATCCAGGAGCGCCGTAGGCATGAAGTGCCCCTTACGCTGCCTCATCCGATCCTCGATGAGCTTCCGGTCCCCGGTGAGGTGGACGAAGACGACGTCGGGGGCGACCGAACGCAGCCGGTCCCGATAGGCCCGCTTGAGCGCCGAGCTGCTGACCACCCCACCGCGCCCCGCACGCCCGTGCGCCCACGCGCCGATGGCATCGAGCCAGGGCCAGCGGTCGTCGTCGGTGAGCGGCGTGCCGGAGGACATCTTCCGGACGTTCTCCGGCGGGTGGAAGTCGTCGCCCTCGGCGTACGGGACGCCGAGCCGGTCCGCGAGCAGGGGCCCGATCGTGGTCTTGCCGGTCCCTGCCACACCCATGATCACGACGACGTGGGGGGTGTTCATCGCTGCGTGCCTCGCTGTCTTCATCGACATTCTCGACATCACCGGCACCACCGACACAGGTCGGCCGGGTGGTGGCCGGTTCGGTTCGTTCACGCCACTGAAACCCATAAGGTATGACGAATTCAAGACCCTGTGACATAAAAGTCTGACTTATTGCTCGCCGCCGTCTCCTCGTAGGCTTCCGTCATGACCGCACAGACCCGAGGGCTCCACTCCCGCGTACTGGAAAGCCTCGGGCCCGCCATCACGGCGGGCGAGTACCCGCCGGGCAGCGTTCTGCGCACGGACGAGCTGGCCAAGCGCTTCGAGGTGTCCCGCTCCGTCATGCGGGAGGCGGTCCGGGTCCTCGAGTCCATGCACCTCGTCTCCTCCCGGCGCCGGGTGGGCGTGACCGTACTGCCCGCCGAGGAGTGGAACGTCTACGACCCGCAGGTCATCCGGTGGCGTCTCGCCGGCGCCGACCGGGCGCGCCAGCTGCGCTCCCTCACCGTGCTGCGCTCCGCGGTCGAGCCGGTCGCCGCGGGCCTCGCCGCCCGGCACGCCACGGCCGCCCAGTGCGCGGAGCTGACCGAGTGCGCGCTCGGCATGGTCGCCCACTCGCGCGGCCACCAGCTGGAGGCCTATCTGAGGTACGACGTCGCCTTCCACCGGGCCATCCTCAACTCCTCCGGCAACGAGATGTTCGCCCGGCTCGGCGATGTCGTCGCCGAGGTCCTGACCGGCCGCACCGCCCACCAGGTGATGTTCGAGGACCCCGACCCGCCCGCCGTCTCCCTGCACGTCCAGGTCGCCGAGGCCGTCCGGGAGGGCGACGCGGCCCGCGCCGAGGCGCTGACGCGGCAGATCGCCCTGGGCGCCCTGGAGGAGCTGGACATCCTGGCGCCCTGACACCGGGCGCCCGGCGCGGTCGGCGACAATGGACGCCATGTCCCGACGCGCCACGCCCCGCCCCGCACCACGCCCCACGACCTGCCCCTGCGGCCACCCCGAGCCGTACGAGAAGTGCTGCGGCCGACTGCACAGGGGCGAGGCCGCCGCGGCTTCCCCCGAGGAGCTGATGCGCTCGCGCTACAGCGCCTTCGCGGTGCGGGACGAGCCGTATCTGCTGCGCACCTGGCACCCCGGGACCCGGCCGCCCCGCGTGGAGTTCGACCCGGCGCTGCGCTGGGTGGGCCTGGAGATCGAGGACACCACCGAGGGCACCGCCTTCCACACGACGGGCACGGTGACCTTCCGGGCCCGGTACACCGACGGGGGCCGCCCCGAGGCCCTGCACGAGCGGAGCCGCTTCGAGCGGCTCGACGGGGCGTGGGTGTACGTCGACGGCACGTTCATCGACTGAGGGCCTGTCTTTCAACCCCCGCCCGCGCCCCGACGCCCGGCACGCACGCTCGCCGCAGGGCGACGCGCGCGCACCCCGTGTGCGGACGCCCGTCGGGACCCGGCCACCCGCGCGCCCGTGCGCGTGGGGCTGCTGGGAAGCGGAGGTTCACACGGGGTGTGTCCGGGCGGGCCGCCGCCGCCCGCCGGCCCGCGCCGGAAGCCCACGACGGGCCCAAACGCCCAGCCCCGACCGCCTGTTCGAGCCCCAGGGGCGACCCCGCACATAGGCGGGAACCCTCGCTGCGGGCGACCGGTGCCGCCAGTAGCGTCTGCCTGCTCCCTGTCCCTCACGCAGTCCCGTACGCCGTGCGATGGAAGAGGCGCCCGATGGCCGACACCGGACAGCACCATCAGCACCAGCAGCCCCAGCAAACGTACGAGCGCTATATGGGCGGCAGCCCCGAAGCGGAACGCCGGATCTGCGAACGCCTGGCCGCCGAGCTGATGCGGGTCCAGGAGAAGAACCGCCGCGCGAGCCGCGCCGCCGACCTCGAACGCGCCCTGCACGCCAAGGCCGCCCTCGGCGTGGAGAACGCCAGGCTCCGCTTCCACGACGACCTCCCCGAGGCGTTGCGCGGCGGCTTCGCGCAACCCGGCGCCTCCTACCCGGCGACCGTGCGGTTCTCCCACGCGAGCGGCGTACGGCAGGCCGACGGGGCACCCGACCTGCGGGGCATCGCCGTACGCGTGGCCGTGTCCGCCGAGGAGAGCCACGATCTGCTCGCCACCAACCACCCGGTCTCGCACGCCCGCGATGCCCGCGAGTTCGTGGCCTTCGCCAAGGCGATGGCGGGCGCCACGACCCGCGTACGGAAGGCCGTCGCGCTCTTCGTCAAGCTCCCGCTCGCCGTCGGCCCGTCCACGGCCGCCCGGATGCGCCGCAACGTCCGGGCCGGCGCCCGCCGTGAGGTCACCAGCCTCGCGGCCGAGACGTACTGGAGCCGCAGTGCCATCCTCTGGTGCGAGGCAGGCCCGGTCCGCTATCTGCTGCGCCCCCACGGCCACGGCCCCACCGCCAAGGCCACCCGGGGACGCCACGACCCGCAGTACCTGCGCCGCGATCTGGAGACCCGCCTCGCCCGCCAGGACCTCACCTTCGACCTGTGCGTCCAGCGGTACGTCGACGAGCGGCGCACCCCCGTCGAGGACGGCTCCGTCGAGTGGCGGGAGTCCGTCGCCCCCGCGCTGCCCGTCGCCACGCTCACCGTGCCGAGCCAGGACCTCGACACCGCGGGGGCACGCGCCGCGAGCCGGCGCGTCGAGACCATGGGCTTCAACCCATGGTTCACCACCGACGACTTCCGCCCCCTCGGCAACCTCAACCGGGCCCGCAAGGCCGCGTACGAAGCGAGCGCGGCCCACCGCCACGGCCTGCGCTTCGTCACCGGGGAACCGCTGCGCAACAGGGCGCTCGGCATCCCGGCCGAGGCCGCGTTCCGGCTCCTGAACCGCTATGTGCCCTGGCACAGGCTGCCGTTGGCGGCGAGCCTGCTCAACCTCGTCTTCCTGCGCAAGGCGCTGCGCCGCCGCAACCTCATCGACACCGACACGCACGAGGCACCGCCCAAGACCATGCCCGTGCCCGCCCCGCCCGACGAACGGCTGCGCACCGCCCGCTCGTACGACGGGTCGTACAACGACCTCTCCCGCCCCGCCATGGGAGCCGTCGGCGCGCCCTTCGGACGCAACCTCGAGCCGGTCCACCGGCCCGACCTCTTCGACATACCGAACCCGGTCACGGTCAGCCGCCAACTCCTCCACCGCGACACGTTCCTGCCCGCCACCTCGCTGAACGTCCTGGCCGCCGCCTGGATCCAGTTCCAGGTCCACGACTGGGTCAACCACCGCCGCCACAAGCCGGGCGGCAAGTGCGTCGAGGTGCCGCTGCCGCCCGGCGGCACCTGGCAGAACACCCCGGGCGGGCCCCCGGAGCGCGTGATGCGCTTTGCCGAGAACGAAGGCATCGAACTCCCCGGCGAGCGGCCGCCGATCCTCTTCGCCAACGCCGCCTCCCACTGGTGGGACGGCTCCGAGGTGTACGGCGAGAACGAACAGACCGCCAAGTATCTGCGCGAGCCGGACGGCGGCGCCAAACTCCGCCTGGACGAGGGGCACTTGCCGCTCGGCCCGAACGGCGTCCCGCTGACCGGCTTCGCCGAGAGCTGGTGGATGGGGCTCAGCGCCATGCACACCCTCTTCGCCCGCGAGCACAACGCGGTCTGCGACGCGCTGCGGCACGCCTACCCCTCGATGAGCCAGGAGAGCGTCTACCACACGGCACGCCTCGTCGTCTCCGCGCTCATCGCCAAGATCCACACCGTGGAGTGGACCCCGGCGGTCCTCGCCACCGAGGCCATCGACCTCGGCCTGCATACCAACTGGGAGGGCCCGCCCGGCAGTTGGCTCCAGAAGCTCGGCCTGTGGCTGCTGGAATCGCACTCGCTGACGGGCATCCCGCACACCCTGCCCGACCACCACACGGCGCCGTACTCCCTGACGGAGGAGTTCGTCACCGTCTACCGCATGCACCCGCTGATCCCCGACGACTTCGAGCTGCGCGAGCACCACTTCGGGCAGCGCCTGGAGACGCTCGGCTTCCGCGACATCCAGGGCGTCGCCGCCGAGGCCGCCCTCCGCAAGACGGGCCTCGCCGACACGCTCTACTCCTTCGGCATCGCCCACCCCGGCGCGATCACGCTCCACAACTTCCCGCGCGCGCTCCAGCAGTTCGAGCGCGACGGCGAGATCATCGACCTCTCCGTCGTCGACCTGGTCCGCACCCGCAGGCGCGGCGTGCCCCGCTACAACGACTTCCGCGAGGGCCTGCACAAGCAGCGCCTCCGCCGCTTCGAAGACCTCTCACAGGACCCCGAGACCGTCGCCCGCCTCAAGGACGTCTACCGCTCGGTCGACGAGATCGACACCGTCGTGGGCCTGTTCGCCGAGAACCCGCCGCACGGCTTCGGCTTCAGCGACACCGCCTTCCGCGTCTTCATCCTGATGGCCACCCGGCGCCTCCAGAGCGACCGCTTCCTCACCGTCGACTTCCGCCCCGAGATCTACACGCCGCTCGGCATCGACTGGGTCCAGAAGGGCGGCATGAAGTCCGTCCTGCTGCGCCACTGCCCGGACCTCGCGGGCCTGCTGCCGCGCGGGGCGAGCGCGTTCGCGCCGTGGCGGAATGTGCAGGACCGGGTGAGCCCGTGAATCAGCCCCTTTGGTACGCGACTGGGGTACGCGGCTGGGGTGCGCGTCCGCCGAGGGCTCTCAGCCGAGCGCCGGCACGACGCAGTCGATGAGCAGCGGCCCCGGCTCCGCCAGACCTCGCTTCAACGACGCCGCGAACTCCCGCACGGTGGTGGCCCGTTCCGCGGGGACGCCCATGCCGCGTGCCAGTGAGACGAAGTCCAGGGCCGGGGCGGACAGGTCGAGGAGCCTGCGCGCCCCGGCCCCGCCCGCCGCACCCAGCTCCAGGCCCAGAATCGCGTACGAGCGGTTGTCGAAGACGACCGTCGTGACGTCAAGGCCCTCCCTGGCCTGCGTCCACAGCGCCTGCGGCGTGTACATCGCGGCACCGTCACCCACCAGCGCGAGCACCGGCCGGTCGGGACACGCCACCGCCGCGCCCACCGCGAGCGGCAGCCCCTGCCCCATCGAACCGCCGGTCAGCGTCAGCCAGTCGTGCGGCGGCGCCCCGGCCGTCTCCCCGGGCAGCCAGATGCCCGAGGTGATGGCCTCGTCCACCACGATGGCGTCCTCCGGGAGCAGCGCCCCGATCACGGCCGCGGCCGACTCGGCAGTCAGCTCCCCGGAGGGCAGGGCGGGCCTCCGCGCCTCTTCCCGTACGGGGGAGACACCGGGCCCCACCACCTCGGCGAGCCCTTCGAGCGCCGCCGTCACGTCCTCCGCGCCCGCCGCGAGTACATGCACCGCACACCCCTCGGGCACCAGCACGCCGCCCTGCCCGGGGTAGGCGAAGAACGCGACCGGCGAGGCCGCCCCGGCGAGCACCAGGTGCCGTACGCCTGCCAGTTGCTCCCGCGCGCCGGACACGAGGTAGGCGAGCCGCTCCACGGCGGGCCGCCCCGCGCCACGTTCCAGGCGGGCCGGGAACGTCTCGCACAGCAGCCTCGCGCCCGTGGCCGCCGCCACCCGCCCCGCGGCCACGAGCCCGGCCCCGCGCGCGGCCTCCCCGCCGATCAGCAGGGCGACGCCCTCACCGGACCGCAGGGCGTCCGCCGCGCCCGTCACCGCCTCCACCGACACGAGACCGCGCCGCGCGGCGGTGGGTGCGGGTGGTGCGGCCGCCTCGGACCCCGCGTCGGGCTTCGTGTCGGGCTTCGCGTCGGACCAGGACACGTCGGCCGGCACGATCAGTGTCGCGATCGCCCCGGGCGGCCCGGTCGCCGCGGTGAGGGCCTGCGCGATGTCATCGGCGAGTTCGGTGGCGTGATACGTACGCCGCGTCCAGGCCGACACCGTGCCCGCGAGCGCCCCGATGTCGGACTCCAGGGGCGCGTCAAGGCGCTTGTGGCCGAGGGCGTGGTCGCCGACGATGTTGACGAGGGGCGTCGCGGCCCGGCGCGCGTTGTGCAGATTGGGCAGGCCGCCCGCGAGGCCGGGACCCAGGTGCAGCAGGGTGCACGCGGGGCGCCCGGCCATCCGCCCGTACCCGTCGGCGGCGCCCGTCGCCACGCCCTCGAAGAGGCAGAGCACCGGCCGCAGTTCGGGGGCCTCGTCGAGCGCGGCCACGAAGTGCAGCTCGGAGGTGCCGGGGTTGGCGAAGCACGCGCGGACGCCCCCGCCCACGAGGCCGTTGATCAGGGACCGCGCTCCGTTGATCGGGGACCGCGCTCGGCTGCTCGGGGACTGCGCTCCGTTCGGCATGGCGTTCCGCCTCTGCTCGGTGGCGAGGGCGCGCGGGGGGCGCCGGCGCCCGGTGCGTGGGAGAGGCCAGTCTTCACGGGGTGCGGGCCGCGGTGGCAGCCGGGATCCGGCCAGCCGCCGGTGACTCGCCGCCGGGGCCGAACCTGCGCCGGTAGTCGGAGGGACTGAGCCCCGTCTCCCGGCGCAGCCTGGCCCGCAGATTGGCGGCGGTGCCGAGGCCGCTGCGCCGGGCGACCACGTCGAGGCGTTCCTCACCGCGCTCGATGAGCCGGCAGGCCAGGGCCACGCGCTCACCGGTGAGCCAGGCCAGCGGGGTGGTGCCGAGCTGGGCGCGGAAGCGGCGGTGCAGGGTCGCCGGGCTGACCCCGGCGCGGGCCGCGAGCGCGGCCACGGTGAGGGGGCCTGTGCCGCTTGGTCCCGGCCTGCCGGGTCCCGTACCGCCAGCGCCCGTACCGCCGGGCCCCGTACCGCCGGGCCCCGTGCCGCCCGGACCCGTACCACCAGACCCCGTGCCGCCCGCCCCCGGCGTGGACGAGTCGCCCAGTCGCTCCTGCGCCCACGCAAGGAGGGGTGCCAGCGAGACGTCCGGCACGTCGGGCACCGGGCGCTCCACGAACTGACGCTGGCCGCCGTCCCGATGAGCGGCGAACACGAGCCGCCTGCTCACGGCGTTGGCGATCTCCGCTCCGTGATCGCGGCGCACCAGGTGCAGCCCGAGATCCAGTGCGGCCGAGCTGCCCGCCGCGGTGAGGATGTCGCCATCGTCCACGAAGAGCACGTCCGATTCGAGCCGTACGGCCGGAAACCGCTCCCGGAACGAGTCGGCCCACTGCCAGTGCGCGGTCGCCCTGCGCCCGTCGAGCACCCCCGCCTCGGCGAGCGTGAAGGCTCCGCTGCAGAACCCCACGAGACGGGCGCCGCGCGCGTGCGCCCGCCGGACGGCGTCCAGGACGGCGGGCCGCCGGGGCACGTCGGTGTCCGGCCGGTTGGGCACGATCACCGTGTCCGCCCCGTCGGCCGCGTCGAGCCCCGCGACTCCGCTGAGCGTGAAGAACCCGTCCCGCATGAGGGTGGCGGGCTCGGGGGAGCAGAGCGCGAAGTCGTACAGCTCGCGCCCCAGTTCGGGCCTGCGCAGGCCGAACACCTCGGTCGCGCAGCCGAGTTCGAAGGGGTTGGAGTTCTCGTCGACGATGACGACGACGCGGTGGAGCCGGCCCGGGACCGGCCCTGACGGACCCGGCCCTGACGGACCCGGCCCCGATGACCCCGGCCGGAGATCCGCCGCCTGAGAGGATTCTTGCGCCATGTGCGATTTCTAGCACTTACGCGGGCTGCCCGTCACGGCCGAGGATCACTGCATGACCACCGAAACGCACCCCTCCACCCAGCAACCC
>NZ_WMBF01000826.1:0-1334 GCF_019400875.1 Streptomyces anatolicus
GCCCCCCTGAGGCACGCTGAACCGCCCGAGCGGTGCCCGTACGCGGCTGCACCCCGTGCCGCGTTCGGGGAAGACCCGCCGCCCGCCTCCCACGGGATGCGATGATCAAGCTCATTGGTGAGCCGACCGAGAAGGAGGCCCCACGTGCGCGTGATCGGGCTCATGTCAGGGACCTCGTACGACGCGATCGACGCGGCAGCGGCCGATCTGACCCTCGACGGGGACCGTCTGAAGCTCACCCCCCTGGGGCTGATCAGCCGTGGCTACGACGAAGGGCTGCGCGCCTCGCTCGCCGCCGCGCTGCCGCCCGCGACCACCACGCTCGCCGACGTCTGCCGCCTGGACACCGCCATCGGCCGCGCCTTCGCCGCCGCCGCGGTCGAGGCGGACCGCGAACTGTGCGACGGGCGGGCCCAGTTGGTCGCCTCGCACGGCCAGACGGTCTACCACTGGGTGGATGAGGGACAGGTGCACGGCACCCTCCAGATCGGCCAGCCCGCCTGGATCGCCGAGGCCACCGGGCTCCCGGTGGTCGCCGACTTCCGTCCACGCGACATCGCGGCGGGCGGCCAGGGCGCTCCCCTGGTCAGCCTGGTGGACCGGATGTGGCTGAGCGGCCGCCCCGGCGCCCCCGCCGCGCTGAACCTCGGCGGCATCGCGAACATCACCGCCGCCGACGGCACGGCCTTCGACACGGGCCCCGCCAACGCCCTGCTCGACGCCGCGGTGAGCGAGGCGACGGGCGGCCGCCTCTCCTGCGACCTGGACGGCGAGCTGGCCGCCCGGGGGACGGTCCACGCGGCTCTCCTCGACCGTCTCCTCGCCGAGCCGTATTACGCGCGTCCGGCACCGAAGACGACGGGCAAGGAACTCTTCCATCTGCCGTATCTGCGTATGGCGTTGAAGGGGTACGAGGCCCTGACCACGGAAGACGTCGCCGCCACGCTCACCCGTCTCGCGGCCCGCACGGCCGCCGACGCCGTCCGCTCGGTGAAGGCGTCGGAGGTCATCGTCTCCGGCGGGGGCACGCGCAATCCGGTGCTGATGGCCTTCCTGCGGGCCGAGTTGGGGGGCGGCATCCCGGTGCGCTCCTCCGACGAGCTGGGCCTGCCGTCCGCGGCGAAGGAGGCGTACGCCTTCGCGGTCCTCGGCTTCCTGACCCTGCACGGCCTGCCGGGAACGGTCCCGACGAGCACGGGGGCGCGGCACGCGAGCGTGCTCGGCTCGATCACACCGGGGCGCGGGGGCATGCCGTGGCCCCAGACGATCCCCGAGAGGGATGCCCCTACCCGGCTGGTCCTCAACCGCCATGGGAGCCGGGGACGGTAGGCCAC
>NZ_WMBF01000827.1:0-1333 GCF_019400875.1 Streptomyces anatolicus
CCCCCTAAATCCCCGCGCGGCCGCGCGACCCGCTCCCGTACGCTCGCCGGATGCTGCTCATGGGTGGGGACAGAATCGACGAGGCCATGGCGCACGCGGCGGGGGCGCTGCGGGCGGTGGCCGACCGCGACTGGAGCGCCAAGGCGGGCGGGCTCGACTGGAGCTGCCTGGAGACGGCGGAACACATCGCGGGCGATTTCGTCGCGTACGCCGGGCAGTTGGCGGGCCGGGCCACCGACGGCTGGGTCCCCTTCGAGGTCACGCTCGACGAGGGCACGGGCCCCGAGGGCGCGATCCAGGTGATCGAGGCGACCGGCCGCCTGCTCGCGGCGACGGTCCGCACGACGCCCCGCGGGGTCCGCGGCTTCCACCCCTACCCCTCCGGCAGCGCGGACGCGGCGGGCTTCGCCGCGATGGGCGTCGCCGAGGTCCTGCTCCATACGTACGACATCTGCGAAGCGCTCGGCGCCGACGCGGAGCCGCCCGCGGAACTCTGCGGGGCGGTGCTGGCCCACCTCTTCCCGCACGTACCACCCTCGGGGGGCTCGCCATGGCGGGTCCTGCTCTGGGCCACGGGCCGAGGCACCCTGCCGGGCCGCGACCGCCTCCTGTCCTGGCGCTGGCACAACGCCCGCTCCCTGCCGGCGGGCCCGCTGGCACTGCGCGAGGTGTCCCCCGCGGCGGCCGCGGACCTCGCGGCGGGCGGCACGGGCGGCCTGACCTGGATCGAGGGCGGCCCCTTCAACGGCACGCGCGGCGCCGCCGGAAAACTGGCGAAGGCGTACGCGGACGGGGTGCACCGCCCCGAGTGGGGCATGTACGTGCTGGTCCGCACGGAGGACGAACTGGCGGTGGGCGCGATGGGTTTCCACGGCCCGCCGGACGACGAGGGCCGCGTAGAAATCGGCTACGACTTGGCGGAGGCGGCGAGGGGTCGTGGCTATGCCACGACGGCGCTGCGTTCTCTCTCGGAGTGGGCCCTCTCCCACCCCGAGACCACGTCCCTGCTGGCCCGGGTGGACCCGGAGAACAAGCCATCCCAGGCAGTCCTGACCCGAACAGGCTTCACCCGCCACCCGGACCGGGACAACACACAGATCTACGTCCTGCACCAAATTTAAGCGGGGCCCACGGGAAGCCCCGTAAGGGGCGCGGGGAACGGCGCGAGCAACCACAACACAACCCGCAGGGAAGCCCCGTAAGGGGCGCGGGGAACGGCGCGAGCAACTACAACACAACCCGCACGCGAAAACCCACCGACCCCGCGGGCACGTCGTGGCTGGTCGCGCAGTTCCCCGCGCCCCTTACGGGGCCATCCGCACCGCCCCCGAAG
>NZ_WMBF01000828.1:0-1331 GCF_019400875.1 Streptomyces anatolicus
GTCAACGGCGGCATATCGTTCTGGTACGCGGACGACGGCCTGCCCGCCGCACGCGAACCCCTCACCTCCGACGCCACGGCGGACGTCTGCGTCGTCGGCGGCGGCTACACCGGCCTGTGGACCGCGTACTACCTCAAGAAGGCCGCCCCCTTCCTGCGCATCACCGTCCTCGAGCAGAAGTTCTGCGGCTACGGCGCCTCCGGCCGCAACGGCGGCTGGCTCTACAACGGCATCGCGGGCCGCGACCGCTACGCCAAGCTGCACGGCCACGAGGCCGCGGTCCGCCTCCAGCAGGCCATGAACGCGACGGTCGGCGAAGTGATCCGCACCGCGTCCGAGGAGTCCGTCGAGGCGGACATCCACCAGGGCGGCGTACTCGAAGTGGCGTACACACCCGCCCAGTTGGCGCGCCTGAAGTCCTTCCACGAGACCGAACTCTCCTACGGCGAGAAGGACCGCACCCTGCTCGGCGCCCGCGAGACCGCCGAGCGGATCCGCGTCGCGGGCGCCGTCGGCTCCACCTGGACGCCGCACGGCGCGCGCCTGCACCCAGTGAAGCTGGTCAAGGGCCTGGCACGGGCGGTTGAGGCCCTCGGCGTCACGATCCACGAGTCGACGCCGGTCACGGAGATCAAGCCGAAACACGCGGTCACCCCGTACGGCACGGTCCGCGCCCCCTACATCCTGCGCTGCACGGAGGGCTTCACGGCCTCCCTCAAGGGCCAGCGCCGCACCTGGCTCCCGATGAACTCCTCGATGATCGCGACGGAGCCCCTGACGCCCGCCCAGTGGGAGTCGATCGGCTGGGAGGGCCGCGAAACCCTCGGCGACATGGCCCACGCGTACATGTACGCCCTGCGCACCGCCGACGACCGCATCGCGCTCGGCGGCCGCGGCATCCCCTACCGCTACGGCTCGAGAACGGACAACGACGGCCGCACGCAGGCCGCCACGATCGACGCACTCCACACCATCCTCACCCGCTTCTTCCCCCAACTGGCCGGAGTCCGCGTGGCCCACGCCTGGTCCGGCGTGCTCGGCGTCCCTCGCGACTGGTGCGCGACGGTCACCCTGGACCGCGCGACGGGCCTCGGCTGGGCGGGCGGCTACGTCGGCTCGGGCGTGGCCACCGCCAACCTCGCCGCCCGCACCCTGCGCGACCTGGTCCAACAGGACTCGGGCCAGGCGGGCCCCACGGACCTCACCACCCTCCCCTGGGTCAACCACAAGGTCCGCAAGTGGGAACCGGAACCCTTCCGCTGGCTGGGCGTCCACGGCATGTACGCCACCTACAACGCGGCCGACCACCGCGAACGCACCACCCCCACCAC
>NZ_WMBF01000829.1:0-1328 GCF_019400875.1 Streptomyces anatolicus
ATCCCCACCCGCACCCCCTCTCCCCCGAGGCGGCCGCGCCCCACTTCACGGAGGCCGCCGACGCCCGCGACCCGGCGGGCGAGGCGCTGCTCATGCTCGGGGCGCCGGACGTGGTGGACAAGGCGCGGGTGTGGGTGCTCACCGTCATCGAGATGGAACGGTTCCTGCGCGACGACACGCGGGATCCGGGGGCCTGGGCCGGGATGCTGGAGCGCCAGCGGGTCGCACGCCAGGGGTACTACGCGGCGGTACGACGGGACCTGGCACTGCCACCCGGCCATTCAGGCCACTGGGCGGTCAACACAGCGTCCCCGCACGGAGACTGACGGCCCCTCACACGCGCGCCGCGCTCCCGGTGTGCGCCAGGATCGCCTCCGTGAGGGGGCCGAGAACGGCCGGCGGCAGCGCGTGCCCCATGCCCGGCACCTCCACCAGCCGGGAGCCCGCGATGACCTGGGCCAGATGCTGCGGATGCGGGGGTGGGAAGACCGGCTCGGCCGGGGCCGCGACGACGAGGGTCGGGACCTCGTTCCGGGCCAGCTCGGCGGTGCGGAGCATCCCGGAATCGTCGGCACGGCCGTGCGCGGTCGACGGCGCGTAGCCGCCCGCGTGCTCGATGATGCGCCGCTCGAGCTCTCTGAAGTACGCGGCGTCGAACGGGATCCGATCGCCGCCGAGCACCCGCCAGTGCGCCACCCGCCGGTCCAGCTCGGCCTCCAGACCGTGGTCCTCGACCGGCCGCGCCCACAGCTCGAGTACCTCCGGCGCGATGCCGGGCAGCTCGCTCACGCCGTCGGGTCCCACGTACGGCGTCTCGCTCAGCGCGCACGTCCCCATCAGCGTCGCGCTCAGCACCCGCTCGGGGTGGTCGGCGAGGAGCAGCTGGGTGAGCATGCCGCCGAGCGAGAGACCCACCAGGTGCGCCCGCTCGATCCCGAGGCCGTCCAGGACCGCGATGATGTCCTGCGCCAAGTCCGTGACGCGGTAGGGGTGTTCGTCGAAGCTGTGGGTGGAGCGTCCCGTGTCGCGGTGGTCGTAGCGGATGACGTGATGCCGCTCCGCGAGCGCGTCCACCAGCTCCTCGGGCCAGCCGAGCCCGGAGGCCTGCGCTCCCATGACGAGCAGCAGCGCCGGGGCGTCGGCCGCCCCCCGCCGCTCCGTCCACAGCCGCACCCCGGCCGCGACCTCCACGTACTGTTCCCGCTGCTCCCGCTGTTCCCGCGCCATGAGCCACCTCCCGCAAGGAAAACTTACGAGACGAACCGTACCGTCTCGCTATCCTCCCGCGCAAGCACGCCCGGATATCCCGCCACGGCCCCGCCCTAGAA
>NZ_WMBF01000109.1:0-16767 GCF_019400875.1 Streptomyces anatolicus
GCCCCTTCCAGAGCCCCCGCGTCGGGCGCGAAGGCGAGCCTCAGCACGCCCCACCACCACAGAGCGCCGATCGCGACGGCAGGCACCCACCGCACCACCCGCCGCACCACGGATATCCCGCTTACGGCCGTCCCGGCAGTCCCGGCTATCACGGCTGTCACCTCCCGCCGACGCGAGATCGACGCTAAACGCCCAGGTTCACCCCACGGGAGGGCGCACCACCGGTATCGGAGGCGCCGAGCGGCGTCACGGCGCGCGTACGGCGCCTACGACCACCGGAAGCGCCCTCCCCCCACAGTGCTGGCTGTCAGCCGTTCTCCGCCTGGAACATCCAGTGATGCTTCTCGAGGTCGGCCGTGATCCCGATGAAGATGTCCTGGCTGACCGGGTCGGCCTCACCGGTCGCGTCGATCCGCTCACGGAAGCGCGTGATCACCGCGCCGAGCGCGTCCACCAGCACGCCGATCGCGTCCGAGTCCTTGATCCAGCCCTCGGAGACCTTGCCGATACCGGTGCTCTGCGCCACGGTCGCCGCACGCCCGTCGGGCGAGACACCGAGCGTCGAGGCACGCTCCGCCACCGTGTCGGAGTGCTGCCGCGCGGTGTCCACGACCTCGTCGAGCTGCAGATGTACGGAGCGGAAGCGCGGCCCGATCACGTTCCAGTGGACCTGCTTGGCCACCAGCGACAGGTCGACCAGGTCCACCAGCGCGCCCTGCAGCGCCTCCGAGACCGTCTTCTGATCCGCGTCGGACAGCGGGCTCTTGGCGACGTACATCTGTCTCCTCCAACTCATAGACGAACGAGGGAAACCCTCATCAACCATGGCATAAGTACGCCAATATGGCCGATTAAGAGGACTTCTATCCCCATCCGGAGCTTCTACACAGGACGTCCGCCCCTTCCGGACAAGCAAAAGGTCCCGACCCACTACCCGGTCGGGACCTTCACACGCACACACTCAGCCGGCCCTACGCCGCGACGACATCCACCGCCTCGGCCGGAGCCTTGATCGTCACCCGTTCCGGTGGCACACCGGCCACGGAGACGGAATTGAGCATCGGGCGAACCGGCGCACGCACCGGTTCCGTGACTGCTGCAGACTCAGCCAGCTCGGCGAGCGACAGCTCATCGCTCACTTCACGCATCAGCTCGGACATCCGTACGTCAAGCGCGTCGCAGATCGCGGAAAGCAGCTCGGAGGAAGCCTCCTTCTGCCCCCGCTCCACCTCGGAGAGATAGCCGAGCGAGACTCGGGCGGACGAGGAGACTTCGCGCAGAGTACGGCCCTGGCGCTGGCGCTGCCGACGCAGCACGTCACCCAGCAGGCGACGGAGCAGAATCATCGGTGGCTCCCTCCTCGGACCGCGTAGCCGCATCCTTCACGCCCCACCGTACCGCCTTGCGCGGCGGCCGTGCGGGGAGCGATGTCGTGTTCACTCAGGGCTGCAAACATCAATTCCCCCCGTTCTGTTCCGTATCCTGTGCCCGCCCGTTCCCGGCAGGTTCGCCCGACAGCTGCTTGAGCAGCAACGTCAGCACGCTCCGTACACTCTCCATACGAATTTCCGAGCGGTCTCCGTTCAACCGCAGAGCGGCGACTTTCCCCTCGGCTTTCTCCTCGGCTCCGCCATCGGCGTAACCGCGCATGTGGTCAAGACCGGGCCCCGCGACCGCCACGAAGACGGTCCCGACGGGCTTGCCGTCCTGGGAGCCGGGTCCCGCGACACCGGTGGTCGCGATCCCCCAGTCGGCGCCGAGCGCCTTGCGCACGCCCACCGCCATCTGCCGCGCCACCTCGGCATCGACCGCCCCGCGCTCCTCCAGCAGGGAGCCGTCGACGCCGAGCACGTCCCGCTTCAGGTCCGTGGCGTACGCCGTCACGGATCCGCGGAAGACCACAGAGGCCCCGGGCGCCGCCGTGATCTCCGCGGCCACCAGGCCCCCCGTCAGCGACTCGGCGACGGCGAGCGTCTCGCCGCGTGCGGCGAGCAGCCGCAGCAGCCTGCTCGCCGACACCGCGACGGCCGACAGTGCGGGGGATGTCACTTCGCGGCCTCCCGGGCGGACTCCGACGCCGCCTCACGTTCCTCGGCCCTGCCCTGCCTGCGCAGCACAATGGCCTGCTTCACATAGTCGAGGCCGGTCACCACCGTCAGCACGACGGCGACCGCCATCATCCAGAACCGCAGCGTCGCGAGCGGCCCCGTCAGGGCGAGAACGTACATGCCGACCGCCGTGCCCTGCGCGAGCGTCTTCATCTTGCCGCCGCGACTGGCCGGAATGACGCCATAGCGGATCACCCAGAACCGCAGCAGCGTGATGCCCAGCTCACGCCCGAGAATCACACCGGTCACCCACCAGGGCAAGTCGCCGAGCCACGAGAGACAGATCAGCGCCGCACCCATGATCGCCTTGTCGGCGATGGGGTCGGCGATCTTCCCGAAGTCCGTGACCAGGTTGTATGTGCGTGCCAGGTGCCCGTCGAAGAGGTCAGTGATCATGGCGACGGCGAAGGCCGCCCAGGCGAACGACCGCCAGGCCGGGTCGTACCCGCCGTTGCCGAGCAGCAGCATCACGAAGCCCGGCACGAGCAGCAGCCGGATCATGGTGAGCAGGTTGGCGACGTTCCACAGGCTGGCCTGATTGACGGCCGCAGCACCCAGCTTCCCGCCACGCACCGGCTTGGCGCCCGGGGCGCCGTGCGTGCCGGAACCGCCTGACGCGGATGCCGGGACTCCGGTCATCTGCCGGCCTCCTCGAGACACTCAGCCACCAAGTCCACGCCCTCCGTGCCGACGACCTTTGCCACGACCATACGGCCGACTCGCAGGCCTTCCCCACCCGTGGCGCCCTCGGCACCCGTCAGACGGATCTGGCCGTCGGTCTCCGGGGCCTGGTGCGCGGCCCGGCCGAGCGGACCCTCTTCCTCGTCGAGGGACTCCACAAGGACCTCGACGGTCTCCCCGAGCCGTTCCTCCGCACGCTGCGAAGTCAGGTCCTCGGCGAGCCGGGCGATGTGCGCGAGCCGCTCGTCGACGGTGTCCTGAGGCAGCTTCTGGTCGTATGTCGCCGCTTCGGTGCCCTCCTCGTCGGAGTATCCGAACACGCCGATGGCGTCCAGGCGCGCGCCGGTCAGGAACCGCTCCAGCTCCGCGAGGTCACCCTCGGTCTCGCCGGGGAAGCCGACGATGAAGTTGGACCGGACACCGGCCTTCGGCGCCTTGGCCCGAATGGTCTCGAGCAGCTCCAGGAAGCGGTCGGTGTCGCCGAAGCGCCGCATCGCGCGCAGCACGCCGGGCGCGGAGTGCTGGAAGGACAGGTCGAAGTAGGGGGCGACCTTCTCCGTCGACGTGAGTACGTCGATGAGGCCGGGCCGCATCTCGGCGGGCTGCAGATAGCTGACCCGTACCCGCTCGATGCCGTCGACGGCGGCCAGCTCGGGAAGGAGCGTCTCCAGGAGCCGGATGTCGCCGAGGTCCTTGCCGTAGGAGGTGTTGTTCTCGGATACGAGCATGACCTCCTTGACGCCCTGCTCGGCGAGCCAGCGGGTCTCACCGAGCACGTCGGAGGGACGGCGCGAGATGAAGGAGCCGCGGAAGGACGGAATGGCGCAGAACGTGCAGCGCCGGTCGCAGCCGGAGGCCAGCTTCACGGAGGCGACGGGGTTGCTGCCGAGGCGGCGGCGGAGCGGGGCACGCGGCCCCGAGGCGGGCGCGAGACCGTCGGGCAGGTCCTCGGGGGCCTCCTGGGGCTCCACGGGCGCGTGCCCGGGCAGGGCGACCCCGGCCCCGGCGCCCTGCCGCTCCGCGGGGCTGATCGGCAGGAGCTTGCGCCGGTCACGCGGGGTGTGCGCCTCGACGCTGCCGCCGCTCAGGATGGTCTGGAGCCGGCTGGAGATGTCGGAGTAGTCGTCGAACCCGAGCACGCCGTCGGCCTCGGGCAGCGCCTCGGCGAGTTCCTTGCCGTACCGCTCGGCCATGCAGCCGACCGCGACGACGGCCTGGGTCTTGCCGTGGCCCTTCAGGTCATTGGCTTCGAGCAGGGCGTCGACGGAGTCCTTCTTGGCGGCTTCGACGAAGCCGCAGGTGTTGACGACGGCGACGTCCGCGTCCTCGGCGTCCTCGACGAGCTGCCAGCCATCCGCCTCCAAGCGGCCTGCGAGCTCCTCCGAGTCCACCTCGTTACGGGCGCAGCCAAGAGTGACAAGGGCGACGGTGCGGCGTTCGGGCATGGTCTCAAGACTACTTCGTCCTCGCCCCGGCCCCCGCCGCCAGGGTTACCCGGCGGTCGGCCCACGGACCCCGGCGCGTCACCCGGACGTCACCGCGATCCGTGCCGCTTCGCTGGTCAGCGGCCTGAAGAGGACCGGTCAGCGGCCCGAAGAGGACCGGAAGGAGCCGGCCGGGACCGGTCAGCCGACCTCCGGGTCACCCTTCGTGTACGTGAGGCGCTCCACCTGGCCGGGCTCGAATTCGTTCTCGACCGGCTTGCCGTTCACGAACAGGTTGATCGCGCCCGCGTCGCCGAGGACGAGTTCGATCTTCTGCTTGTCCTGGAACGTCTTGGCCTGGCCCTGCTCCAGCACGCCGTCGAAGAGGGTGCGGCCGCTGTGGTCCTTGGCGGAGATCCAGCTGCGGCCGTCCGCGGCGTCGACCTTGACCGTGACCTTGTCGCGCGGCACGCCCGCGATGGCGCTGTCCGACGGGTCGGGCTTGGGGTCGGCGGGCCTGTTGGGCTTCGGCTTCTCCGCGGGCTTGGTGGAGGCGGGCGTGGAGCCCTCGGCGACCGACTTCGACCCGTCGCTCTCGTCGCCGCCGTTGAACGCGGTGAAGCCGACGAAGCCGATCACCGCGACGATCGCGGCAACCATGGCGGCGGTCCAGTTCGGCCGGCTCCGGTCGGAGCGGATGCGCTCGGCCTCGAAGAGGGGCGCCGCCGGCGTGGGCGCGGGCGGGCGGCCGCCGTGGCCCTCGTCGTACCGCGCGAGCAGCGGGGCGGGATCGGTCCCGACGGCGCGCGCCAGCGTCCTGATGTGGCCGCGGGCGTACACATCGCCGCCGCACCGCGAGAAGTCGTCCTGCTCGATCGCGTGCACGATGGGGATGCGCACCCGGGTGGACGTGCTGATTTCGTCGACGGTCAGGCCGGCGTCGACACGGGCCTGCCGCAGGACGTGCCCGATCGAGGGCCGGTCGTCGGCCTGGCGGTCGCCTGCCGGGGCTGCGTCCGCCGGGGCTCCGGCTGCCGGGCTTTCGGCTGCCGGGTCGGCGAGTCGGTCGAGGCGGTCGTCCGAAGGTCGGTCGTCTTCAGGGGAGTTGCCGATGGACACGAGGGCGCCTTTCGAGCGTGTAGCCACCTGCCGGAGGTTCAGTTTACGGGGGCGTGGAAAGGGTGGGGCAACCGGACAGACGGACTTTGTACGCCATCAGAATGGCCGGACAACGTGCGGGGGACATTCTTCTGTCCCCTCTTTCAACTTGACGTATGCCGATGGGAAACGGTTGCCTCCCGATTCCTTACGGGTGAGCCTCCCCGCGGATCACGGCGAGCACGCCCTCCAGCTCGTCGGGTTTCACAAGAACGTCACGTGCCTTGGAGCCCTCGCTCGGGCCCACGATGGAGCGCGACTCCATGAGGTCCATCAGCCGTCCGGCCTTGGCGAAGCCGACGCGCAGCTTGCGCTGGAGCATCGACGTGGAGCCGAACTGGGTGGAAACGACCAGCTCAGCGGCTTGGCAGAGCAGATCGAGGTCGTCGCCGATGTCCTCGTCGATCTCCTTCTTCTGCTGAGTGCCGACGGTGACGTCGTCGCGGAAGACGGGCGCCATCTGGTCCTTGCAGTGCTGGACGACCGCGTGGATCTCGTCCTCGGTGACGAACGCGCCCTGCATTCGGGTGGGCTTGTTCGCCCCCATCGGCAGGAAGAGGCCGTCACCCTTTCCGATGAGCTTCTCCGCGCCCGGCTGGTCGAGGATGACCCGGCTGTCGGCGAGCGAGGAGGTCGCGAAGGCGAGCCGCGAGGGGACGTTCGCCTTGATCAGCCCGGTCACGACGTCCACGGAGGGCCGCTGCGTGGCGAGCACCAGGTGGATGCCGGCCGCGCGCGCGAGCTGCGTGATGCGCACGATCGAGTCCTCGACATCGCGCGGCGCGACCATCATCAGGTCGGCAAGCTCGTCGACGATCACCAGCAGATACGGATAGGCCTGCAGCTCCCGCTCACTGCCCTCGGGCGTCTTGAGCTTGCCCTCGCGGACGGCCTGGTTGAAGTCGTCGATGTGGCGGTAGCCGAACGCCGCCAGGTCGTCGTAGCGCAGATCCATCTCGCGTACGACCCACTGAAGCGCCTCGGCGGCCTTCTTGGGGTTGGTGATGATCGGCGTGATCAGGTGCGGGATGCCCTCGTAGGCGGTCAGCTCGACGCGCTTGGGGTCCACGAGGACCATCCGGACGTCCTCGGGCGTCGCTCTTATCATGATCGAGGTGATCAGGCAGTTGATGCAGGACGACTTGCCGGACCCGGTGGCTCCGGCCACCAGGATGTGCGGCATCTTCGCCATGTTGGCCATGACGTAGCCGCCCTCGACGTCCTTGCCGAGCGCGACCAGCATCGGATGGTCGTCCTCCGCCGCGTCCGCCAGCCGCAGCACGTCGCCCACGTTGACCATCTCGCGGTCGGTGTTGGGGATCTCGATGCCGACCGCGGACTTGCCGGGGATCGGCGAGATGATCCGTACGTCCGGTGAGGCGACCGCGTACGCGATGTTCTTGGCCAGCGCCGTGATCTTCTCGACCTTCACGGCGGGGCCCAGCTCGATCTCGTAGCGCGTGACCGTCGGGCCGCGCGTGAAGCCGGTGACGACCGCGTCGACCTTGAACTCCGTGAACACGTTCGTCAGCGAGGCCACGACCGCGTCGTTGGCGGCGCTGCGCGTCTTGCCGGGCCCGCCGCGCTCCAGCAGGTCGAGCGAGGGCAGCGCGTACGTGATGTCACCGGCGAGCTGAAGCTGCTCGGCGCGCGGCGGCAGCTCGCGGGGGGCCTCGGGCGCGGACTTGGTGAGGTCCGGCACGACGCCCCCCGCGGGCGCCTCGGGCTTCTTCTTGAGCCTGCCGGGCACGGGGGCGTCCGTGGCGCGCGCGGGCGGTACAGGGGCCGTACGTTCGCGCTCCTCGCGCTCCCCCGAGACGCCCTGCGTCAGGTCGGCGACCAGCGGGGAGGGCGGCATGCCGTGCAGGACGGCTCCGTCCAGGTCCGCGGCGGCGGCGGCCGCCACGTCCACGGCGTCGAGCGGGCGGCCCATGTCCGGCTGTACGGGCGTCCTGCGCGGCCTGCGGCGCCGGGTGAGCGCCGCCTCCTCCGCGTGGTCGGGGGCGTACGCGTCGGGGTCGGCGGTGCGCCGGCGCGCGCCGCGCGCGGGCAGCGCCTCGCGCCACTGGTCGTCGTAGCGCTCGTCGTCGTCGAACTCGTCGGCGAACTCCTCGGCCGCGGGGTCCGCCTGGATCACGCCGAGCCTGATGCCGAGCAGCCGCAGCCGCTGCGGAATGGCGTTCACGGGCGTCGCCGTGACGACGAGCAGCCCGAAGACGGTGAGCAGCACCAGGAGCGGCACAGCCAGGATCTCGCCCACGGTGAAGATCAGCGGTGTCGCCGCCCCCCAGCCGATCAGCCCCCCGGCGTCCCTTATCGCCTGCATGCCGTCGCCGCGGGCGGGTGAGCCGCACGCAACATGGACCTGCCCGAGGATCCCGATCACCAGGGCGGACAGGCCGATGACGATGCGGCCGTTCGCCTCGGGCTGCTCCGGATGGCGGATGAGGCGTACGGCGATGGCGCCGAGCAGCAGCGGAACGAGCAGATCGAGGCGGCCGAACGCCCCGGTCACCAGGATCTCGACGAGATCGCCGACCGGGCCCCGCAGATTCGACCAGGTGCCCGCCGCGACGATCAGGGCGACGCCGAGCAGCAGCAGCGCGAGGCCGTCCTTGCGGTGCGCGGGGTCGAGGCCTTTCGCGCCGCGCCCTATGCCGCGGAACATGGCGCCGACCGCGTGCGCGAGGCCGAGCCAGACGGCCCGCACCAGGCGGTACACGCCTCCGGTGGGGCTGGGGGCCGGCCGGGGCGCGGGCTTGTTCACCACGGCCTTCTTGGCCGGTGGCTTCCTCGCGGGCGCCTTCTTCGCGGCGGTCTTCTTCGCTGGCGGTCTGGCGGCGGCCTTCTTCACCAAAGCCTTCGTCGGCGCGGCCGCCTTCTTCGCGGGCGTCTTCTTGGCTGCGGGCTGACGTGAGGCCATGGGTGTGAGGTTACCGTTGTCGACCACTGCGGACACGTGTGCCCACTGCTTCACCCGTTCGTGTCGCCCTTGCGGGGGCGGTGAACTGACGAGGGCTCACCGGGGCCGCCTGGTGCGCTGCCGCGTCAGTGCCGGGCGAGCTGCCGCGTCAGTTCTGCGAGGGGACCGAGGGGGCGCCGCTGCCGGTGCCCGGCTCCAGGGCGTCAAGAGCCCGCCGCAGGCCGGTGAGTTTGCGTTCGAGATGGGCGGCGGTGGCCACCGCGGCGGCGTCGGCCGACTCGTCGTCCAGCTGCTTGGAGAGCGCTTCGGCCTGTTCCTCGACGGCCGCGAGCCGGGCGGACAGCTCGGCGAGAAGACCCGCGGGCTCCTTCGCGCCGCCCTGCTCGGCCTTGCCGCCGCCTTCGAGCTGAAGACGCAGCAGGGCCGCCTGCTCCCGCAGTTGGCAGTTCTTCATGTACAGCTCGACGAAGACAGAGACCTTCGCGCGCAGCACCCACGGGTCGAACGGCTTGGAGATGTAGTCCACCGCGCCCGCCGCGTAACCCCGGAAGGTGTGGTGCGGGCCGTGGTTGATGGCGGTGAGGAAGATGATCGGGATGTCCCGGGTCCGCTCCCGCCGCTTGATGTGCGCGGCGGTTTCGAAACCGTCCATTCCTGGCATCTGGACATCCAGCAGAATGACCGCGAAGTCGTCCGTGAGTAGCGCTTTGAGCGCTTCCTCCCCGGAAGATGCCCGCACCAGTGTCTGATCGAGCGCAGAGAGGATGGCCTCCAGCGCCAGCAGATTCTCCGGCCGGTCATCGACCAGGAGGATCTTGGCCTTCTGCACCATGGCCCGCCCTCCTCGCCCCGGCGGTACACCGGGCGCCGCCCCAGAGGACGACTCCCTTGCGCCGCCCGTCCTTGTGCCGGTCATCGTAGCCGCACCCCGCCTATCGCCACACCCTGTCACCGCGATGTCACTGTGCACGTAGCAGAAACGCGGTGGGAGACCAGAAGGTTCCCCGAATACCGTCGTTCTACACGACCTCGGCCACACTGTGTCAGCAACTCCGTGTGACGATGCAGGTTCTCGGTCATTGACCGCGCATCCACTGCTCCATCACCGACAACAGGTGATCCGGATCGACCGGCTTCGTCACGTAGTCGGAAGCTCCGGAGTCGATCGCCTTCTCCCTGTCGCCCTTCATCGCCTTCGCCGTGAGCGCGATGATCGGGAGCCCGGCGAACTGCGGCATCCTGCGGATCGCCGTCGTCGTCGCGTACCCGTCCATCTCCGGCATCATGATGTCCATCAGAACGACCGTCACGTCGTCGTGCTGCTCCAGGACTTCGATGCCCTCGCGGCCGTTCTCCGCGTAGAGCACCGAAAGGCCGTGCTGCTCCAGGACGCTGGTGAGCGCGAAGACGTTACGGATGTCGTCGTCGACGATGAGGACCTTCTCCCCCTCGAAGTGGACGCCGGACCGCGCGGGCGCCGCCTCCTGCCCCGCGGCGGGCCACTGCTCCTGCGGCCGCTGATCCACGTTCCCGCCCACCGGCTGCCCCGGCAGCGCGGGCGGCTGCTGCTCCGGCGCCGAGCGGCGGCGGCGCCGGAAGAGCGCCGCGGGCCCCGAGGGGGCGTCCTGCCGCGCCGCGGAGCCGTCGGCATCCTCCGGGGCCTCGGCCGCCCTCGCGGCGCCCTCCGGAGCGGGCAGTTCCGCCGTGCCGGGCACGGGGGCGAGCTGCGCGTAACCCTGGGGAGGCAGTTCGCTCGGGTGCAGGGGCAAATAGAGCGTGAAGGTCGAGCCGCGGCCCGGTTCGCTCTGTGCGTAGATCTCGCCGCCCAGCAGCCGCGCGATCTCCCTGCTGATCGACAGGCCGAGGCCCGTGCCGCCGTACTTCCGGCTCGTCGTGCCGTCGGCCTGCTTGAAGGCCTCGAAGATGACCCGCATCTTGCTGGCCGCGATGCCGATGCCGGTGTCCGCCACCGAGAAGGCGATCACGTCGGCGCCCGGGTCCCGCAGCGAGCCGGCCTCCAGGAGCTGCTCACGGATGGCGTTGGGCACGTCGTTGGTGGCGTGCCGGATCACCAGCTCGACCGCTCCGGAGTCGGTGAACTTCACCGCGTTGGACAGGAGGTTGCGCAGCACCTGGAGCAGTCGCTGCTCGTCCGTGTGCAGCGTTGCGGGCAGTTCCGGGGAGACGCGTACGGAGAAGTCGAGCCCCTTCTCCGCGGTCAGCGGGCGGAACGTGGCCTCTACGTAGTCGACGAGTTGGACGAGGGCGATGCGCGTCGGGGAGACGTCCATCTTGCCCGCCTCGACCTTCGACAGGTCGAGGATGTCGTTGATGAGCTGGAGCAGGTCCGAGCCCGCGCCGTGGATCGTCTCGGCGAACTCCACCTGCTTGGGGGTGAGGTTGGAGTCGGCGTTGTCGGCGAGCAACTTGGCGAGGATCAGCAGGGAGTTGAGCGGTGTGCGCAGCTCGTGCGACATGTTCGCCAGGAACTCGGACTTGTAGCGCATCGAGACCGCGAGCTGCTCGGCGCGCTCCTCCAGGACCTGCCTCGCCTCCTCGATCTCGGTGTTCTTGACCTCGATGTCGCGGTTCTGCTGGGCCAGCAGCTCGGCCTTCTCCTCCAGCTCCGCGTTGGAGTCCTGGAGCGCCTTTTGCCGGTTCTCCAACTCGGCGGACCGCTCGCGCAGTTGCTCGGTCAGCTCCTGCGACTGCTTGAGCAGCACCTCGGTCTTCGTATTGACGCTGATGGTGTTGACGCTCGTCGCGATCATCTCGGCGATCTGGCTCAGGAAGTCCTTCTGGATCTGGGTGAAGGGCTGGAACGCGGCCAGCTCGATCACGCCGAGAACGGTCCCTTCGAAGAGCACAGGAAGCACGATGACCTGCGCGGGCGGCGCCTCCCCGAGGCCGGACGCGATCCGCAGGTAGCCGGAGGGCGCGTTCTCCACGAGGATCGTGCGCCGCTCCTTGGCCGCCGTCCCGATCAGCGTCTCGCCGGGCCGGAAGGAGGTCGGCATGGACCCCATGGAGTAGCCGTAGCTGCCGAGCATGCGCAGTTCGTACGCGTCCTCGGGATCACCCCCGAGATCATGGGCGTCGTCCGTGGGCATCGCCAGGAAGAACGCGCCGTGCTGCGCCGAGACCACCGGCGTCAGCTCGCTCATGATCAGCGAGGCGACGTCCTCCAGGTCGCGGCGGCCCTGCATCAGACCGGAGATCCGGGCGAGGTTGCCCTTGAGCCAGTCCTGTTCCTTGTTGGCGAGGGTGGTGTCGCGGAGGTTCGCGATCATCGTGTTGATGTTGTCCTGGAGGACCTGGATCTCGCCCGCCGCGTCGACCTCGATCTTGAGGTTGAGGTCGCCCCGGGTCACCGCGGTGGCGACCTTGGCGATCGCGCGCACCTGGCGGGTGAGGTTTCCGGCCATCTCGTTCACGGACTCGGTCAGGTCGCGCCAGGTGCCGTCGACGTCACGCACGCGTGCCTGACCGCCCAGCTGGCCCTCCGTGCCCACCTCGCGGGCGACCCGGGTCACCTGCTCGGCGAAGGACGACAGCTGGTCGACCATGGTGTTGATGGTGGTCTTCAGCTCCAGGATCTCGCCCCGGGCGTCGATGTCGATCTTCTTGGTGAGATCACCCTTGGCGATCGCGGTGGTGACCATCGCGATGTTGCGGACCTGTCCGGTCAGGTTGGACGCCATCGAGTTCACGGACTCGGTGAGGTCCTTCCACGTACCGGAGACACCCGGCACGCGCGCCTGGCCGCCGAGGATGCCGTCGGTGCCCACCTCACGGGCCACGCGCGTGACCTCGTCGGCGAACGAACTCAGCGTCGTCACCATGGTGTTGACCGTGTCGGCGAGCTGCGCGACCTCGCCGCGCGCCTCGACCGTAACCTTCTTGGTGAGGTCTCCGTTGGCGACGGCCGCCGAGACCTGGGAGATGTTCCGCACCTGGCTGGTCAGGTTGTTGGCCATCAGGTTGACGTTGTCGCTCAGGTCCTTCCAGATGCCGGTGACGCCCGGCACCCGCGCCTGACCGCCGAGCTGCCCCTCGGTGCCCACCTCGCGGGCCACGCGCGTGACCTGCTCGGCGAACGAGGAGAGCTGGTCGACCATGGTGTTGACGGTCGTGACGAGTTCGAGGATCTCGCCCTTCGCGTCGACGGTGATCTTCTTGGAGAGGTCGCCCATCGCCACGGCCGTGGTGACCTCGGCGATGTTGCGCACCTGGAGGGTGAGGTTGTTCGCCATGCCGTTCACGGACTGCGTGAGGTCCTTCCAGGTGCCCGAGACGCCCTGGACCTCGGCCTGGCCGCCGAGGATGCCGTCGGTGCCCACCTCACGGGAGACCCGCGTGACCTGCTCCGCGAAGGCCGACAGCTGGTCGACCATCGTGTTCAGGGTGTTCTTCAGCTCCAGGATCTCGCCGCGCGCGTCCACGTCGATCTTCTGCGACAGGTCACCGCGCGCCACCGCCGTCGCGACCTGCGCGATGTTGCGCACCTGGGCGGTGAGATTGCCCGCCATGCCGTTCACGGAGTCCGTCAGGTCCCGCCACACACCGGCCACCCCGGGCACCTGCGCCTGACCGCCGAGACGCCCCTCGGTGCCCACCTCACGGGCCACCCGGGTCACCTGGTCGGCGAAGGCGGAGAGCTGGTCGACCATCGTGTTGATGGTGTTCTTCAGCTCCAGGATCTCGCCACGCGCGTCGACCTCGATCTTCTGCGACAGGTCACCGCGCGCCACGGCCGTGGTGACCTGCGCGATCTGACGTACCTGCGAAGTCAGGTTCCCCGCCATGAAGTTGACGGAGTCGGTGAGGTCCTTCCAGGTGCCGCTCACGCCGTCCACGCGCGCCTGACCGCCGAGGCGGCCCTCGGTGCCCACGTCCCGCGCCATCCGCGTGACCTGGTCGGCGAAGGACGACAGCTGGTCCACCATCGTGTTGACGGTGTTCTTCAACTGAAGCATCTCGCCGGACACGTCGACGGTGACCTTCTGCGACAGATCGCCGTTGGCCACCGCCGTCGTCACCTGCGCGATGTTGCGCACCTGCCCGGTGAGGTTGCGGAAGGCGGTGTTCACCGAGTCGGTGAGGTCCTTCCACGTGCCGGCCGCGCCCTGCACCTGCGCCTGACCGCCCAGCTCACCCTCGACACCGATCTCCCGCGCCACGCGCGTGACCTCGGAACCGAAGGCCGAGAGCTGGTCCACCATCGTGTTCACGGTGTTCTTCAGCTCGAGCATCTCGCCCGCGACATCGACGGTGACCTTCTGCGACAGATCGCCGTTGGCCACCGCCGTCGTCACCTGCGCGATGTCCCGCACCTGAGTGGTGAGGTTGCGGAAGACCGTGTTGACGGAGTCGGTGAGGTCCTTCCACGTCCCCGCGGCGCCCGGCACATTGGCCTGGCCGCCGAGCTGGCCCTCCGCGCCGACCTCGTTGGCCACGCGCGTGACCTCGTCCGCGAACGTACGCAGCGTCTCGGTCATCTGGTTGATCGTCTCGGCGAGCTGGGCCACCTCGCCGCGCGCGCTCACCGTGACCTTCTGCGACAGGTCGCCGTTCGCCACCGCCGTCGTGACCTGCGCGATCCCGCGCACCTGGGCGGTGAGATTGCCGGCCATGAGGTTCACCGAATCGGTGAGGTCCTTCCACACGCCCGCCACACCGGGCACCTGGGCCTGACCGCCCAGCTCGCCCTCCGTGCCCACCTCGCGGGCGACACGGGTCACCTCGGAGGAGAACGAGGAGAGCTGGTCCACCATCGTGTTGACGGTGTTCTTCAGCTCCAGCATCTCGCCCGCGACGTGAACCGTGACCTTCCGGGACAGGTCACCCTTCGCCACGGCCGTCGTCACCAGCGCGATGTCCCGCACCTGCGCGGTCAGGCGGTACGCCATCGTGTTGACCGAGTCCGTGAGGTCCTTCCACGAACCGGACATCCCCCGCACCTTGGCCTGGCCGCCCAGCTTGCCCTCGGTGCCGACCTCGCTGGCCACGCGCGTGACCTCGTCGGTGAAGGTGGAGAGCTGGTCGACGAGGTTGTTGACCGTACGCCCGACCTTCAGGAACTCCCCGCGCAGCGGATGGCCGTTCCCGTCCGCCCCCTGCGCCCGCAGCTCCATACGCTGCTCAAGATCGCCCTCCGCCACCGCGGAGAGGACCCGGCCGACCTCGGAGACAGGACGTACAAGATCATCGACAAGGGCGTTCGACGCCTCGATCGCGGCGGCCCACGAACCCTCGCTGGCTCCGCTCTCCAGCCGTTCCGTGAGTTTTCCCTCACGGCCGACCATGCGCCGCACCCGCGAAAGCTCACCCGTCAGGTGCAGATTCCGGTCGGCGACCTCGTTGAAGACGGCGGCGATCTGCGACATGACATCGTCACCGGAGACGGTGAGCCGCTTGCGGAAATTGCCGTCCCGCATCGCCACCAGCGCCGCGAGCAGCCGATTCAGGGCCGCCGCGTCCACGGAGGCAGTCGCCCCATTGCGCGGTTTGCGCTGTTTGTTCAGGGACTGTCCGTCTTTCGCGCGCGTCTCAGTGCCCCGCGTCGCTGCGCCAGACTCCACTGTGTCCCTCCCGCAAGGGTTGACCTACTGCTTGGGCCGCTCAGGCTGTCTCCATGAAGCTTGCCCAGTGTTTCACCATGGCCGAACCAGGCCATAACAGTTCGGCAGCTTCGCACACCGTCCGCACACCCTCCGGGCGGAAACACTGACGACCGGCATCAGCATGGACGGCGAAGGTAAGTAACCTTGCATCCGGCTGTCCAACCACCCCGGTCCTGCCCGGCCAGGGCGGTGGTACACGAACAAGCGGGCATCGGAGGGGCGGCCGCACCATGAGTTCGGGAGAACTGGGCGTCGATACGGTCGACACCGTCGATACTCATACGAGGAGTGCTGTGATCACCGCGCGTGCGGCTGCGACCTTCGAGCCCGTCGGGCGTTCCGTCGCCACGGCCCGCTCCTTCGTGCGCGACACCCTCCAGGGGTGGGGGTTCACGGACATCGTCGACGACGCCGTCGTCCTCACCAGCGAGCTGGTGACCAACGCCGTGGTGCACGCCGGCACGGCCGCCGACGTCCTCTGTCTGCGCAGCGACGACGCCGTACGCATCGAGGTCTCCGACCGCTATCCGGAGCGCGAGATCCCGCTCCAGCAGTCCGCCCTCAGCATGGGCAGCCCGGACCGCGAAGGCGGCCGCGGCCTCCAGCTCTGCGCCGCGCTCGCCACCCGCTGGGGCGTCGACTACACCCCCACGAACAAGCAGGTGTGGTTCCAACTCGACCTCCCCCACCGCCCGGTGGGCACCCGCACCGCGGGCCCCTCGCTCCCCGCCGAACTCCTTCCCATCGCCGACGGCCGGGTCCGCGTCGCCGTCATCCAGATCGACCGCGTGGGCGCCATCTCCGCCTGGAACGAGGACGCGGAGGACCTCTTCGGGTACGCCGCCGAGCACGTCACCGGCAAGCCCCTGAACGACCTCGCGGCCTGGCCGCACACCCCCGGCACCAGCACCGGCATCGCCGAGGCCCTCCAACTCTCCCGCTGGGAGGGCAGTTACGGCATCCGAGGCGCCCACGGCCGCGTGATCCCCGTCTACGCCTCGCACCTGCGCGTCCGCGACACCGACGGCGAGCCCTCCACGGTCTGCCTCCTCGTACGCGACGACGAGCGCGCCGTGCTCCAGACCCCGCTGCGCGGCGCGACACCCGAGCAGGCCACGCTCAGCGAGCCGAACGCCACGGACCCCTTCGAGGTCTTCATCGGCTCCCCCGCCCCCGACGACCTCGACGGCCTGCTCCAGCGCACCGTCGAGCGCGCCCGCGACATGCTCGACGGCGACGCGGCCTTCCTCCTCCTGGCCACCGACGACGAGACGGAGCTGGAGGTCCGCGCCTCCACAGGCCTGCCCTCGGCCCGCCAGCGCTTCGCCCGCGTCCCCGTCGAGGCGGGCCCGGGGCGCTACGGCTCGGCCCGCATGCCGGCCGTCCACGAGGACCTGACCGTCGTCCCCGGCGCCGTCCCCCTCCTCAACGGCACGGGCATGCGCTCCGTCGTCACCGTGCCCCTCAAGGTGGAGGGCCGCCTCACCGGCTCCCTCGGCGTCGCCGCGGAGTCCCCCGACCGGTACTCGAACGAAGAGGCCCTGCGCCTCCAGTTCGCCGCCGACCGGATCGCTCTCGCCGTGGAGTCGGCGCGCCTCGGCGAGCTGGAGCGGCTCCGCCGCGGCTCGCTCTCGTTCCTCGTCGAGGCCTCCGACCTCCTCGCGGGCACCCTCGACCGCGACCAGACACTGGCGCTCATGGCCCAGATGACGGTCCCGACGCTCGCCACCTGGTGTGCCGTCTACACCATCGCCGACCAGTCCGCCGAGCCCTACCTCTCGTACGTCCTGCACGAGGACGAGGAGCGCATCGACGGCCTGAAGGCGCTCCTCTCCAAGATCCCCCCGCCC
>NZ_WMBF01000010.1:0-43159 GCF_019400875.1 Streptomyces anatolicus
CCACCCACCCGTCCACCCCGCGCTGAGCCCACCCTCTACGCGTGGACAGCAGAGGGCTGATCGGCGGGGGTGATCGGCAGGACGATGGCCGTCGCGGCGATCCCGTCGCGCACGATCCACTGCCCCGAGAACACCTTCAGCTCGACGCCCTCCACCACGGGCCCCTCGACGAGCAGCCGCGCCGTGAACGTCCCGTCCGGATCGAGCCGCACCCGCGCGTCCTCGAAACCGAGCCAGCGCCCGGTGAGCGGGAACCACGTCTTGTAGACGGACTCCTTGGCGCTGAAGAGCAGGCGGTCCCAGGGTGTGCCGGGGTGGCGGACGCCGAGGTCGGCGAGGGCCGCGCGCTCCGACTCGTCGGCGATCATGGTCAGCACGTCCGGGTCGCGCAGCGGCTCGCCCGGCTCCGCGTCGACGCCGAGCGAGGTCACCTCACCGGCGCGGGCCACGACCGCCGCGCGGTACCCGGCGCAGTGCGTCATGCTGCCGACGACGCCGTCCGGCCAGCGTGGCGCGCCCCGCTGACCCGGCAGGATCGGGGCGGGCGGCACGCCGATGAGGTGCAGCGCCGCCCGGGCGCAGTGCCGCACGGTGGTGAACTCGTCGCGCCGCTTGGCCACCGCCTTCGCCACGACCGCCTCCTCCTCGGGGAAGAGCACGGCGTCGGCCGGGTCGCCATAGGTCTCGACGACGGTGACGGGCACGGCGGCCAGCAGGGATGCCAAGGGGCCCGAGGCTTCCGGGACTTGGGGCACGGATATCGAGGGTGACGTCACGAGAGATCACGGTACCCGGCGCACGGCACGCGCGCGTGGACAGTGACCCGCGCCACTCGACGGTGCTCCCGGTCATGGGCCTCTCCTGAGGAGCGCCTACGCTGGCGTGATGCAGGACGAATACCGCACAGTGGCCCGCGAGGGCGTGCACGAGACCGAGATCAACCGCTCGCGCTTCCTGTGCGCCCTGGCACCCGCTGCCACCGAGCGAGAGGCCCAGGACTTCGTCGCACGCGTCCGCAAGAAGCACCCGACCGCCAGCCACAACTGCTTCGCGTACGTCATCGGGGCGGACGCCGCGATCCAGAAGGCCAGTGACGACGGTGAGCCGAGCGGCACCGCGGGCGTCCCCATGCTGCAGATGCTGCTCCGCCGCGACATGCGGTACGTCGCCGCGGTCGTCACCCGGTACTACGGAGGGGTCAAGCTCGGCGCCGGAGGCCTGATCCGTGCCTACGGAGGCGCGGTCGGCGAGACGCTCGACACCCTCGGCACCGTCACCCGCCGCCGCTTCCGCCTCGCCACCGTCACCGTCGACCACCAGCGCGCGGGCAAGCTCCAGAACGATCTGCGTGCCGCGGGCCGCGAGGTGCGTGACGTTCGTTACGGCGACGCGGTCACCCTCGAGATCGGTCTCCCGGACGCCGACGTGGACGCCTTCCGGGGCTGGCTGGCCGACGCCACGGCGGGCAGCGCGGAGTTCGCACTCGGGGGAGAGGCGTACGGGGACGCCTGACACGCGGCGCGCCCCACGGAGCCGGGGCACCGGACGACGGCGGTTGCGGGAGTAGCCGCCCGTGATGTCCGACCCGCCCGTTAGTCTCGGGGATCATGAGGCTGCTGCACACGTCCGACTGGCACCTGGGCCGCTCGTTCCACCGTGTGAACATGCTGGACGCCCAGGCCGCGTTCATCGGTCACCTGGTGACGACCGCGCGCGAGCGCGAGGTCGACGCCGTCCTGGTGGCCGGGGACGTGTACGACAGGGCGGTGCCGCCGCTCGCCGCGGTCGAGCTGTTCGACGACGCGCTGCACCGGCTCGCCGACCTCGGCGTGCCGACGGTGATGATCTCCGGGAACCACGACTCGGCGCGCCGCCTCGGCGTCGGCGCGGGCCTCATCGACCGCGCGGGCATCCATCTGCGCACCGACCCGGCCGCCTGCGCGGAGCCCGTGCTCCTCGCCGACGACCACGGCGACGTGGCGTTCTACGGCCTGCCCTACCTCGAACCCGCCCTGGTCAAGGACGAGTTCGGCGTGACCAAGGCGGGCCACGAGGCGGTCATCGGGGCCGCCATGGACCGGGTGCGGGCCGACCTCGCCACCCGCGCTCGGGGCACCCGCTCCGTCGTCCTCGCCCACGCGTTCGTCAGTGGCGGACAGATCAGTGACAGCGAGCGGGACATCACGGTCGGCGGGGTCGCCGCGGTGCCCGCCGGGGTCTTCGAAGGCGTCGACTACGCGGCGCTCGGTCATCTGCACGGCAGCCAGACGCTCGGCACGCGCGTGCGCTACTCCGGCTCCCCGCTGCCGTACTCCTTCTCCGAAGCCGACCACCGCAAGAGCATGTGGCTCGTCGACCTCGGCCCCGAGGGGCAGATCGAGGCCGAGCGCGTCGACTGCCCGGTGCCGCGCGCGCTCGCCCGTATCCGCGGCACCCTCGACGAACTCCTCGACGACCCCGGCCTCACACGCCACGAGGAGGCCTGGGTCGAGGCCACCCTCACCGACGCGGTGCGCCCCGACGACCCCATGGCCCGCCTCTGCGCGCGCTTCCCGCACACCCTCAGCCTCGTCTTCGACCCGGACCGGGCCCCGGACGACCCGGACGTCTCGTACGCCCAGCGTCTCCAGGGCCGCAGCGACGAGCAGATCGCGGAGGACTTCGTGACCCATGTGCGCGGGGCGGGCCCCGACGGGCACGAGCGGGCCGTGCTGCGGTCCGCCTTCGACGCGGTCCGCGCCGACGACACCCTGCGCGAGGTCGCCCGATGAGGCTCCACCGGCTCCGCGTCACCGCCTTCGGGCCCTTCGGCACCACCCAGGACATCGACTTCGACGAGCTCTCCGCAGCCGGGCTCTTCCTGCTGCACGGCCCGACCGGCGCGGGCAAGACCTCCGTCCTCGACGCCGTCTGCTACGCCCTGTACGGATCGGTGCCGGGCGCCCGCCAGGGCAGCGGGCAGGGCATGACGCTGCGCAGCGACCACGCGCAGCAGGGCACACGCACGGAGGTGTGCCTCGAACTCACCGTCGCCGGGCGCCGTCTGGAGATCACACGCCAGCCACCATGGGCACGCCCCAAGAAGCGGGGCACGGGCACGACCACCGAGAAGGCACAGAGCTGGCTCCGCGAGAGCACTCCGGAGGGTGGCTGGAAGGACCTGAGCCGGTCCCACCAGGAGATCGGCGAGGAGATCGCCCAGCTGCTCGGCATGAGCAAGGAGCAGTTCTGCCAGGTCGTCCTGTTGCCGCAAGGCGACTTCGCGCGCTTCCTGCGCGCGGACGCGGAGGCGCGCGGCAAGCTGCTCGGACGGCTCTTCGACACCCGCAGGTTCGCCGCGGTCGAGCAGCGGCTCGCCGAGCAGCGGCGCACCACCGAGGCCGAGGTCAAGGACGGCGACGCGGCGCTCCTCGCCGACGCGCACCGCATGCAGCAGGCCGCGGCGGACGACGGCCAGGAGGCCGAGCTGCCCCTGCCCGACCTCGCCCCCGGCGACCCGGGCCTCGCCACCGAAGTCCTCGCCTGGGCCGCCGTCGCCCGCACGGCTGCCCGAGAGCGCCTCACCATCGCGGAGTGCGCGCTCACCGCCGCCGAATCCGCGCAGGCCGCCGCGGAGCGCCGGCTCGGTGACGTACGCGAACTGGACCGGCTCCAGGGCCGGTTCGCCGAGGCGCAGGAGCGCGCCGCACGGCTGCACGCGCGCGAGGCCGAGCGACAAGAGTGCGAGCAGCGCCTGGAGCGGGCGCGCAAGGCCGAGACGGTCGCCCCCGCGCTCGGACTGCGCGACACCGCGGAGGCGGAGCACCGCCGGGCCGCGCAGGAGGAGTCACGCGCGCGTGGCCGCCTCCCCGACACCTTCGAGGCCGCCGGGGCGTCCGGCCTCGCCGCCGCCGCGCGCAAGGCCGCCGAGGAGCTGGGCGGGCTTGGGTCCGCCCGGCGTGCCGAGCGGCGGCTCGCCGACATCGCCGCCGAGCGCGCGGCCCTGGACCGCCAGGAGCGCGCCGACGACGAGGTGGCGCACGATGCGGCGGGCTGGCTCGAGGGCTGGGAGGCCACCCGGGCCGCCCTCCAGGAGCGCGTCGAATCCGCCCAGGAAGCCGCCACCCATGCCGAGCGGCTCGCGGGGCGCCTCGAACCGGCGAGGACCCGGCTGGACGCGGCCCGCCGCCGCGACCGCCTCGCCCAGGACGCGGCGGCGGCACAAGGCCGTGCCCTCGCAGCCCGCGAACACGCCACCGGCACGCACGAACACTGGCTCGCCCTAAAAGAGCAGCGCCTCACCGGCATCGCCGCCGAACTCGCCGCGCACCTGACCGACGGCGAACCGTGCGCGGTGTGCGGGGCGACGGAACACCCCGCCCCCACCCGCAAGAGCGCCGGACACGTGGACCGAGGCGCCGAGGAGGAAGCGCTCGCCGCCCACCGGGCCGCCCTGGAGTCCCGCACCGGCGCCGAGCGCGAACTGAGCGACGTACAGGCCTCGCTGGCGGCGGCGACAGCGGCGGCGCGGGGCGGCGAAGCGGGGGCGGACGAGTCCGCGCCCGGGGAGACCGAGCCGACCGTCGATGAACTCGCCGCCGCCGTCGAGGAGCTGCGGCGCGCCCACACCGAAGCGCGCGACCGCGCCTCGGGGCTGCACGCCGCGCGCGAGGCGCTGGCGCGGGCCGAGCGCGAGTACGACCGCAGAGTCACCGGCCAGCAGGAGGCCGCCCGCCGCGCCGCGTCGCGGGCCACCCTGCGCGAAGCCCTCGACCGCGAACAGCACTCCCTGGAAGAGGAGTTGACCCACGCGCGCGGTACCACCGGCAGCGTCGCGGCCCGCGCCGCCCAGCTGGAGCGGCAGGCCGCCCTGCTCACCGAGGCCGCGGACGCCGTGCGCCTCGCCGACGAGACGGCCGAGCGCCTCAAGACGGCGGACGCGCGCCTCGCCGACGCGGCCTTCCGCGCCGGATTCGACACGCCGGCCGCCGCGGCCGACGCCCTCCTCGACGACGCCCGCCACCGCGAACTCCAGCACCGCATCGACGCCTGGCGGAACGAGGAGGCCGCCGTCCGCTCCGTCCTCGCCGAACCGGACACGGCCGCCGCCGCGCGGCAGCCGCCCGCCGACCTGCCCGCCGCGCGGGAGGAGGCCGAGGCGGCCGGGCACCGCCTTCGGGCCGCCGCGTCCGCGCGCGACGCCGCGGCCCGGCGCTGCGCCGAACTCGACAGGCTCTCCGCCCGCACCGCCGCCGCCACGCGCGGACTCGCGCCGCTGCGCGCCGCCCACGACCGGGTGGCGCGGATGGCGGGCCTCGCCGCGGGCACCTCGGCCGACAACGAACGCAGAATGCGCCTGGAGTCGTACGTACTGGCCGCCCGCCTCGAACAGGTGGCCGCCGCCGCGACCGTCCGGCTGCGGCGGATGTCGTCCGGGCGCTACACCCTCGTGCACTCCGACGACCGTATGGGACGCGGCCGTTCGGGGCTCGGTCTGCATGTGGTCGACGCGTGGACCGGCCGCGAGCGGGACACGGCGACCCTCTCGGGCGGCGAGACGTTCTTCGCCTCGCTCGCCCTGGCGCTCGGCCTCGCGGACGTGGTCACGGACGAGGCGGGCGGCGTACGGCTCGACACGCTCTTCATCGACGAGGGGTTCGGCTCCCTCGACGACCAGACCCTGGACGAGGTCCTGGACGTCCTGGACTCCCTGCGCGAGCGGGACCGCAGCGTCGGCATCGTCAGCCACGTCGCCGACCTGCGCCGACGGGTGCACGCGCAGCTGGAGGTGGTGAAGGGGCGCGCCGGTTCGGTCGTGCGCCAGCGGGGCGCGGCGTGAAGCGCGGTCTTCGCGGCGGGACATTCCGAACCCTTTCGGTCCGGGGGCACAACCAAGGGGCCATTTCGGGAGTCATGATCATTTGGGGGCGTCGGCCCCCGTCATGTCTGCCACGGGTATGTCACCCCCGCTAGAACAGGAACACGTATGTCGCGCAAGACGCTGGCCGTCTCCGGTCTGCTCGCCGCCGCCCTCACCGCCACCCTGGCCCCCACCGCGCAGGCGGCCTCGTCGACCATCACGCGCGCCGAGTACGACAAGGTCAAGCTCGGTGCGAGCATCTCCAAGATGCACTCCGTCGCCGGCCGCGGCGCCTGCAAGCTGACGTCGAGCAGCGGCGGCTCGGGCTACTCGAGCAAGGTCTACGAGTGCAAGGGCAACAAGCAGTACAGCTCCGCGATGTTCTCCTTCGGCAACGGCAAGCTCGGCATGAAGTCGCAGGGCGGCCTCGACGGCAAGAAGTCCAACGGCAAGATGACGAAGGCGAAGTACAAGAAGATAACCAAGGGCAAGACCATCGCCCAGATGCACGACATCGCGGGCAAGGGCGTGTGTGTGCGCGTCGCCGACGCCGAGGCCACCGGTGCGAAGTCCGCCAGCTACACGTGCGAGCAGTCCAGCACCTACGGCAGCGCCTCGTTCACCTTCACCAACAACAAGGTGATCAGCCGCGCGCAGTACGGCCTGCGCTGACCTGACGCCGGCCCTCGGTGACGGCAGGCGCCCTCAGCGCCCCAGTGGGCGCCTCGGCAAGGGCGAGGAGTAGACGACGCTTGTCGTCACCGACCCCAGCGCGCCGATCCGGCCGGAGACCTCCTCGAGGTGGTTCATCGACCGCGCGGCGACCTTGATGACGAAACAGTCGTCGCCCGTGACGTGATGCGCCTCGAGGATCTCCGGCGTCGCCTCCACCAGGTCGTGGAACGGCTTGTAGTTGCCGGTCGGATAGCGCAGCCGTACGAACGCGAGAATGGGCAGGCCCAGCCGCTCCGGGTCGACCACGGCCGCGTAGCCCTGGATGACGCCCGCCTCCTCCAGGCGCCGCACGCGCTCGGTGACGGCGCTCGCGGACATCGAGACGGCGCGCGCCAATTCGGCGTAGCTGGCGCGGCCCTCACGCTGGAGGACGTCGAGGATGCGCCAGTCGGTGGCGTCCGTGGAATAACCGGTCATCCCCGAGAGGTAACAGGGAAATCCTCGGCTGATCAAGAGGGATGCCGGGGATCGTCGCTTCAGACCTGCCGCCCGCAGCCGTAGATTTTCTGCCATGAACAACACGAACGTGCAGCTCAGCGCCGCTTCCCCCGTCGCCTCCGCCTCGGTCGCCAACGCCGTGAATTCGGTTCTGCGCATCCCGTCGGCCTCCCCGGCCGCGGCCGCCGCGTACTTCGGTGCGAGCCTCGCCTTCCACGCCGACGTCTCGGACGTGGCGTCCGCGCTGGCCGCCGACGGCGACCCCGGCTTCGTCGTGATCGACACCCGCTCCACCGCGTCCTGGGACCAAGGGCACATTCCGGGCGCGATCCACCTGCCCGCCGCGCTCATCCCGGAGCAGGCCGAGGCACTGCTCGACAAGTCGGTGCCGGTGGTGACGTACTGCTGGGGCCCCGGCTGCAACGGCGCGACCCGTGCGGCCCTCGCCCTCGCCCGGCTGGGCTTCCAGGTCAAGGAGATGCTGGGCGGCTTCGAGTACTGGGCGCGGGAGGGCTTCGCGTTCGAGACCTGGGAGGGCAAGGAGCAGCGCGCCCCGGACGCGCTCACGGCTCCCGTCGACGCGGACGACTGCGGCTGCTGAGGCCGGGGCGCGGGCGCCTTGGTGAGCGGCCTGTTTCGCAGGCACGGGCGCCCTGGTGAGCGGCCTGCTCCACAGGGCACGGGCGCCCTGGTGAGCCCCGCTCCGCGAAAACCCCGTGCGCGTCACGGCCCCAGCGCCCATCATGAACTGCCATGCCGCACCTGCCTTCCCCCTCGCCCGCCGAACTCCGCCGCGACCCGCTTCCGTTGCGCGGCCGTACCGCTCTCGTCACCGGCGCCAGTCGGCGCGGCGGCATCGGGTACGCGGTGGCGCGCCGGCTGGCCGCCCAGGGAGCCGGCGTGTATCTGCACCACCACGTCCCCCACGACGCCGCCATGCCCTGGGGCGCCGACCGGCCGGAGGACGTCGTCGAAGGAGTGCGCCAGGCGCTCGGCGACCCGGACGCGACGGTCTGCGCGGGACCCGGTGATCTTTCGGAACCCTCCGCTCCGGCCGAACTGATCGGCGCGGCGGCCGACGCGCTCGGCGGACGGATCGACATCCTCGTCGCCAACCACGCGCTGAGCGGCAGCGACGGTCCTCTCGACGCCGTGGACGCGGCCATGCTCGACGCGCACTGGGCGGTCGACACCCGCTCCGTGATCCTCCTCGTCCAGGCGTACGCACGGCTGCGCGCCCGGACGGCGCCCCGGGCTCCCGGCGGGCGCGTCGTGATGATGACCTCGGGGCAGGACATCGCGGGCGGCATGCCGGAGGAGATCGCGTACGGCCTCCAGAAGGGCGCGCTCGCCTCGGTGACCCGCTCGCTCGCGACCGGCCTCGCCGACCTCGCCACCACCGTGAACTGCGTCAACCCGGGCCCCGTGGACACGGATTACCTCACCGGCGAGGCATACGCGCGAGTCGAGGCCCGGTTCCCGGCGGGCCGCTGGGGGATGCCCGACGACCCGGCCCGGCTCATCGCCTGGCTCGCCACCGACGAGGCGGCCTGGATCACCGGCCAGGTCATCGACTCCGAGGGCGGCTTCCGCCGCTGACGAGCGGCGGGGCGGGCACCCGGAGGCGTCCGGCCCCGCCGCCCCTCCCGTCACAGCTTGGACAACTCGTCCACCAGGTCGTCCAGGCCCAGCGAGCCCTGCGAGAGCGCCGCCATGTGCCACGCCTTGGCGTCGAACGCGTCCCCGTGGCGACGGCGCGCGTTCTCGCGGCCCAGCAGCCAGGCCCGCTCGCCCAGCTTGTAGCCGATCGCCTGGCCGGGGATCGTGAGGTAGCGGGTCAGCTCGCTCGCCACGTACTCCGTCGGACGGCTGCAGTGCGCGTCGAAGAACTCCTGCGCCAGGTCCGGCGTCCAGCGCTCGCCCGGGTGGAAGGGCGAGTCGGCCGGGATCTCCAGCTCCAGATGCATGCCGATGTCGACGATGACCCGCAGCGCGCGCATCATCTGGGCGTCCAGATAGCCGAGCCTGCGCTCCGCGTCCGTGAGGAAGCCCAGCTCGTCCATGAGCCGCTCCGCGTAGAGCGCCCAGCCCTCCGCGTTGGCGCTGACGATGCCGACGGTCGCCTGGTAGCGGGAGAGGTCCTGCGCGACGTGCGCCCACTGGGCCAGCTGGAGGTGGTGGCCGGGCACGCCCTCGTGGTACCAGGTGGAGACCAGGTCGTAGACGGGGAAGCGGGTCTCACCCATGGTCGGCAGCCACGTGCGGCCGGGGCGGGAGAAGTCCTCGGACGGGCCCGTGTAGTAGGGGGCCGCGGCGCCGCCGGGCGGGGCGATGTGCGACTCCACCTTCCGTACCCGCTCGGCGAGTTCGAAGTGGGTGCCGTCCAGCGCCTCGATCGCCTCGTCCATCAGCTCCTGCAGCCAGACCCGCACCTCCTCCACGCCCTCGATGTGCGTCCCGTGCTCGTCGAGGTGGGCGAGCGCCACCCACGGCGTGGCCGCCCCGGGCAGGATCTTCTCCGCCTCGGCCCGCATCTCCGCGAGCAGCCGGTGGAACTCCGACCAGCCGTACGCGTACGCCTCGTCGAGATCCAGGTCGGTGCCGTTGAAGTAACGGGACAGCAGGGCGTAGCGCTCCCGGCCCACGGTGTCGGGGGAGCCCTCGATCGCGGGCGCGTACACGTCCCGCATCCAGTCCCGCAGCGCCACGACGGAGGCGGTGGCCGCGCGCGCCGCGGCGTCCAGGTCGGCGCGGAGCGCGTCCGGGCCAGCGGCGGCGAACTCCTCGAACCAGCCGCGGCCGCCCGCGCCGGGCTCCTCGCCCGCCCACTCGGTGAGCTGTCCGATGAACGTGGCGGTGGGGCGCGGCGCCGCGAACAGCTTGCGTTCGAGACCCAGTTCGAGGGAGGCGCGGTAGCCCTCGAACGCGGTCGGCACGGCCCGCAGCCGTTCGGTGATCGCCGCCCAGTCCTCCTCGGTCTCCGTCGGCGTCACGGTGAAGATCTCGCGCACCTCGTGCGGGACCGTGTGCAGATTGCCGACCCAGCGCAGCTTCTCCCCCGTGTCGTGCACGGCGAGTTCGGCGGTGAGCCGCTCCCGCAGCAGCCGCCCGCAGCGGCGCTCGATCTCCCTGTCGGCGCCCGGCCGGGCCTCCGCCTCGTCGAGCCGGACCAGGGTCGTCCGCGCCAGCCGGGCCAGGGCGTCCTGGCCCGCGGGTGAGGTGTCGGGGAGCTTGCCGTGGCTCTCCTTCACCCCGAGATAGGTGCCGATGACGGGGTCGAGGGCGATGAGTTCGTCGACGTAGGTGTCGGCGACCTCGCGGGGCAGGGGTCCGGTGTTCGGATGCGGGTTCATCGTGGCTGACATGCGGACATCCTCGTACGTGGAGAGGGCGCGCGTCACCAGGAATCGGCGGCGGTTTCGCGTGCCCCGTCGGCGCCGGCCTCGGGCGGCAGCAGCGGACCGCACTCCCACTGCTGGAAGATCAACCTCGTCTCCACGCGCGCCACTTCGCGCCGGGCCGTGAACTCGTCGAGGACGAGCCGCTGCAGATCCGCGGGACCGGCCACCGCCACATGCACCAGGAAGTCGTCGGGGCCCGTGAGATGGAACAGGGACAAGGACGCGGGCAGCGCCCGGATCCGCTCCACGAACGGCCCCACTAGATCCCGGCGGTGCGGCCGTACCTGTACCGAGAGCAGGGCCTCAAGGCCGCGCCCGAGCTTCGCCGGGTCGAGCCGCAGCTGGTGTCCGAGAATCACCCCCGAGCGCCGCAGCCGCGTCACCCGGTCAAGGCAGGTGGAGGGAGCGACGCCGACCTGCGCCGCGAGGTCGCGATAGGTGGTCCGGGCGTCGTTCTGCAGCAGGCGCAGAATGTGCAGGTCCACCGGGTCCAGTGCGACTGAGTCGGTCATTGGGCGAACGTAACACGGCATTCGGCGCTCGTACCCCGGCCGATGTTCAGCCTGTGGGGCATGGACGCGAACACGGACACAGCCATGCACGAGGTGCCGCCCGACGGAGCACGAGGGGCGGATGAGACAGGGGCGTACGCGGTCACCGTGCCGCGCGCCCTGGCCACCGAGGCCGTGCACGCCGGCCGGGACGATCTGGCCGGTCTCGGCCTGCACGCCCCGCCGATCGACCTCTCCACGACGTACCCCTCCCACGACAGCCGCGCCGAGGCCGCCCGCATCGACGCCTTCGCCGCCGACGGGACCCTCGACGACGGACCGCCCGTCTACGCCAGGCTCGGCAACCCCACCGTCGCCCGCTTCGAGACCGCCCTCGCCCGCCTCGAAGGCACCGAGAGCGCGGTCGCGTTCGCGAGCGGCATGGCGGCCCTGACCGCGGTGCTTCTCGTACGTGGCGCAGCGGGCCTGCGCCATGTCGTGGCCGTGCGCCCGCTGTACGGCTGCAGCGACCACCTGCTCAACGCGGGCCTGCTCGGCACCGAGGTGACGTGGACGTACCCGGCCGGTATCGCGGACGCCATCCGCCCCGACACCGGTCTGGTGATGGTCGAGTCACCGGCCAACCCCACCCTCGCCGAACTCGACCTGGCCGCCGTGGCCCACTCCTGCGGCGAGGTGCCGCTGCTCGCCGACAACACCTTCGCGACGCCCGTACTCCAGCGGCCCGCGGCGAGCGGGGCACGCCTGGTGCTGCACAGCGCCACGAAGTACCTGGGCGGTCACGGCGACGTGCTCGGGGGAGTGGTCGCGTGCGACGAGGAGTTCGCGAGGCAGCTGCGGCAGGTGCGGTTCGCCACCGGCGGGGTGCTGCATCCGCTCGCCGGGTATCTGCTGCTGCGCGGCCTCGCCACGCTGCCCGTCCGGGTGCGGGCGGCGTCGGTGAACGCGGCGGAGCTGGCGCGGCGCCTCGCCGACGACCCGCGCGTGACCCGCGTCCACTACCCGCGGATCGGCGGCGCCATGGTCGCCTTCGAGGTGCTCGGCGACCCGCACGAGGTGATCGCCGGGGTGCGGCTGATCACCCCGGCGGTCAGCCTCGGCAGCGTCGACTCGCTCATCCAGCACCCGGCGTCCATCAGTCACCGCGTGGTGGACGCGGCGGACCGGCACTCCTCCGGAGTGAGCGACCGGCTGCTGCGCATGTCGTGCGGCTTGGAGGACGTGGAGGACCTGTGGCGCGACCTGGACCGCGCGCTCGGCCCGGTCAGCGGGCCGCCCGCTGATGCCGCTCCGCACGGTCGGCCGGCTCACGGCCTTCCTGCGTACGACCGTCCTGCCTACGGCCGTCCTGCCCAGGGCGAACCTGGTCGTCCCGCCCACGGTCGTCCCGCTCACGGTCATACGGCGATGGCGAACTGACGGCCGCCGCGTCGAGGCGGGCCGTGATCACCAGCGTGCCCTCCTCGATCTGGTAGTCCAGCGGCAGACCGAGCCCACGCATCGCGGCGACCATGCCCGTGTTGGAAGCCTGCGTCACCGCGTACACGCTCCCGCAGCCCGCCTCGACCGCCATCGCCACGAGCCGGCCGAGCAGTTGGCCGCCGATGCCGCGCCGCTGCCAGGCGTCCTCGACGAGCAGCGCGATCTCGGTCTCGTCGCCGTCCCAGAGCAGATGGCCGATGCCGACGATCCGGCCGGAGGCGGTCCGCACCGCGAGGGTGCGGCCGAACCGCGGGCTGAGCAGGTGGTTGAGGTAACGGTCGGCGTCCCGCACCGGGCCGTGGTAGCGCATGTCGAGTGTGCGCCGCGAGCAGCGGTCGTGCATGGCCTTGGCGGCCTCGACGTCGGAGGTGTCGGCCCGGCGCAGGGTGATGGAGTTGCCCTCCGGCAGCGTCAGTACGTCCTGGCTGCGCGGGACGCGCGGGCCGAGCCGGGTGTCGAGTTCCACCAGCGCACGCGCGCGGGCGAACTCCGTGGGCGTGAACGGCAGGTACGGCCGCTCCACGCTGATCACCTCGCCCTCGGGGCCCTTGAGGTGCAGCACGGTTCCTTCGAGTACGCCGTCGACCGGGACGGTCCGACCGGGCGCCGCCTCGTCCGGGCGCCCCACCGCCCGCGCCCCGGCGGGCAGCGACCGGATGGTGCAGCGGCCGAGCAGCTGGCGCAGCGCGAGCGGCAGCTCGGCCGCGTCGAGGGCGGTGCGGGTGGCGAGGCCCAGGATGCGGGTGGGGGCGTCCACCAGGTCGTGGGCGTCGGCGCGTTCGATCCACGTTCCGGTGCCGCCCGCCCGGGAGACCGACCGGGTGATCTCGGCGGCGGACAGCGCTTCGGGGGTGCGCAGCAGGAACTCGTCGACCGTGCCCTCGGCGAGCGGATGCGCCTGGAGGCTCAGGATGTCGACCCGCTGGTCGGCGAGGGCCACGCACAGCGCGGCCAGCGAACCCGGCTCGTCTCGTACGGTCGTACGCATCCGCCACAGCGTCGTCGCTCCGGTCGTCGCTCCGGTCGTCGCCCCGGAGTTCGCCCCGGACGGGCCGGCGGAGTGCTCGTCGGCGGACGGGGAAGCGGTGGGCCCGGCCTGCTCCGCGACGGCGGGCGGCCGGGCGCCGGTATCGTGCGCGCTCGGCGGGGCATGGCCGTGGCGCCGTGCCCACCAGAGGTGGAACCCGGCCGTGGCGAGCAGCACCACGGCCGAGATCGCGAGCAGGGCGGGCCCGTCGGGGCCGTGGCCGATCATGTTCGCCACGGCGTCCGCCACCGCGACGGCGGTGAACAGGGCGGCAAGCTCGACCACATCGCGCCGCCAGTGGTGAACGGGGCGGCCGTGCTTGGTCCGTGTCACGTCAGGCATCTCAGCTCTCATACGGACACTGTGCGGGACCGGTGTTGCGTGATCACGAACGCCTTGTGACTGATGGGTTAAGAGGCCATCTGTCCGATTCGCTCTGTTTCGCGCCCGCTCCTGCCCCACCCGGCTGGGCCTCCGTCGCCACCCTGCCCGGCTACTGCCCCACCCGGCCCGGCCGCAGGACCTGCGTGAACAGGACGCCGCCGCCCTCCTGCCGCAGCCGCACGGTGAGGTCGCCGCTGCCCCCGTCGATGTCGACCTCGCCGAAGTACTGCGGGGTCTCGGCCGGGGAGGTGTTCGCGCGGGCCGGGGCCTTGATGAACTTCTGCTCGGGGCCGAAGGTGGCGTCGAGCTTCGTCGCCGGGAAGCCGCCGGCGGCGAGCGGTCCCGAGACGAACTCCCAGAACGGCGCGAAGTCCTTGAACGCCGCCCGCGAGGGGTCGTAGTGCTGCGCCGAGGTGTAGTGCACGTCGGCCGTCAGCCACAGCGTGCCGGTGATCCTCCGGTGCTTGATGTGCCGCAGGAGGTCGGCGATCTGCAGCTCGCGGCCGAGCGGGGCGCCGGGGTCGCCCTGCGCCACGGCCTCGAAGTTCACCCTGCCGTCGGGCACGACGAGACCCAGCGGCATGTCCGAGGCGATCACCTTCCACACCGCCCGCGAACGCGACAGCTCACGCTTCAGCCACGCCAGCTGACGGGCGCCGAGGATGCCGGTGGCGTCCTCGGCCTGTCTATTCGGGGAGTTGGCGTTCCGATACGTGCGCATGTCCAGGACGAACACGTCCAGGAGCGGCCCGTGCCGCAGCACCCGGTAGACCCGTCCGTCCTCGTCGCCCGGCCGCAGCGTGGAGAGGGGGTAGTACTCGCTGAACGCCCGCAAGGAGCGCCCCGCGAGCACGTCGACGTTCTTCTCCGTGTAGCGGGCGTCGTCCAGGATCTGCCCCGGGTACCAGTTGTTGCGCACCTCGTGGTCGTCCCACTGAACGAGGGACGGCACCTGGGCGTTGAACCGCCGTACGTTCTCGTCGAGCAGGTTGTAGCGGAACGCGCCGCGGAACTCCGCCAGTGACTCGGCGACCTTGGACTTCTCCTCCGTCGTGATGTTCCGCCACACCGAGCCGTCGGGCAGAGTGACGCTCGGCAGGATCGGCCCGTCGGCGTAGATGTTGTCACCGCTGCACAGGAAGAAGTCGGGGTCACGGCGGCGCATCTCCTCGAAGACGCGGAAGCCGCCGCGGTCCGGGTTGATGCCCCAGCCCTGGCCCGCGATATCCCCCGACCAGAGGAAGCGCACCCCTTCTTTGCGGCTTTTCGGTGTCGTACGGAACGTGCCGGTGACCGGCTCGCCGGTGCGCCGGGGGTCGTCGGGGTCGGCGAGCACCACCCGGTAGTGGATCTGCTCGCCCGCGGGCAGCCCGCGCAGCCTCGTCGTCCCCGTGAAGTCCGTGCCGGGGCCGAGCAGCGGCCCGCGCCAACGCCGCGCATTCCGGAACGACTCCGTCGCCGACGTCTCCACGATCATCCGGGCGGGCCGGTCGGACCGCGTCCAGACGAGCCCCGCGTGCGCGCTCACGTCCCCCGCCTGTACGCCCCACCCGGCCTTCGGGCGTCCGGACAGGGCGAACGAGGGCGCCGCCCCGGCCACGGCGGGCACGGCGAGCGCCGCCGGCAGGGCGAGCGATCCGCGCAGCACGCTGCGGCGGCGGGGGGCGGGGCTCGGCTGACGTGGTGACATGAATGCGCCTCCAGTTGACGTGTGCGACCAGTGTGCGGGTGCCTGACCAGGGACGCGCCACAGCGACCACGCGAACCACAAGTGAACAACTCCCCGCCTGCGCGGGGGAACCGGCGCGCGCGGACCACCTGGACCTCCGCCGAAGGTCGCAGGTCCGCCGACGGATGCCCCGGGGCCGTACGTACCAGGCCGGACGACCGATGGTCACAAGATCACCGGTTGCCTAAGCTCGGGCCACGGCACGCAACCGGGCGCGCCGCACCGAAGGGGGACTCCCATGCCTGTCAACGGCCAGAGCCACATCCGTATCGCACGCCCCTCCCGCGACCTCGCCGCGGCGGAGCGCTTCTGGATCGACGGACTCGGACTGAAGGTGGTGTACCGGGCCGAGGGCGGCGACGCTCCCGGGGAGCACGACCTGCTCATGGCGGGGTGGCCGGACGCCTCCTGGCACCTCGAACTCGTCCACGAGGCCGCCGCCCCCGTCCAGCCGCGCCCCACCGAGGAGGACCTGCTCGTCGTCTACGTGGACGGCGAGGTCCCCGAGGAACTCGTCACGCGCCTTGAGGAACACGGCGGCAAGCGGGTCCAGTCGCCCAACCCCTACTGGAACGAGTGGGGCGTCACGGTCGAGGACCCCGACGGCTACCGTCTGGTGCTCTGCACGCGCGCGTGGTCCAACGCCTGAACCTCCGGCGCCCCTTGGACGGCCTCGGCGAGCAGCCGGACCCCCTCGGTGATCCGGGCGGGCGTCAGATGGGCGTACCCGAGGACGAGGCTCACGCCCGCTCCGGCCGGTGTCCCGTAGTCGCTCAGCGGCCGGAGCGCGACCCCGGCCGCGGCGGCCCGCTCCAGGAAGACGTCCTGCGGCCCCCAGCGGGCGGGCAGCCGGGCGATGACGTGCAGGCCCGCCGCGATCCCGGTCACGCGCACACCCGGCAGACACGCGCGCAGCGCCGAGACCAGGGCGTCCCTGCGGTCCCGGTAGGCGCGCTGGCAGCGGCGCAACTGCCGGTCGTAGTCGCCCCGTTCCACGAACCGGGCAAGCAGCGCCTGGTCAAGGGCCGGATTGCCCAGGTCCATCACGCGCTTGTGCTCGACGACCTCCTCGGCGAGGCCGTCCGGCACCAGCAGCCACCCCAGACGCAGCCCCGGGGCGAGCGACTTGCTCACCGACCCGGTGTAGGCCACGTGTTCGGGGTCGAGCCCCTGCAACGCGCCCACAGGGGCACGGTCGTAACGGAAGTCCCCGTCGTAGTCGTCCTCGATGACGAGGCCGTCCACCGACCGCGCCCAGTCCAGGAGTTCGGTGCGCCGCCTGGCGGAGTAGCCGATCCCCGAGGGGAACTGGTGGGCGGGCGTGGTGACGACCGCGCGTACGTCCCGTTCCCGCAGCACCCCCGTGACCACGCCCTCGTCGTCCACCGGTATGCCCACCGGGGTGATCCCCGCGGCGGCGAGCAGCGTCTCGTGCTCGGGGCTGCCGGGGGACTCGACGCCGGCCGCCGTCGCCCCACGCGCGCGCAGCGCCAGCGCCAGCAGCGTCATCGCCTGTGCCACTCCGGAGCAGACGAGCACGCGCTCGGGATCCGCGACCACACCCCGGCGCCGCACCAGCAGCTCCGCGAGGACGGTACGCAGGTGGGGCAGCCCGCGCGGGTCGGGGTAGCCCAGCGTGTGGTGCGGCAGCTCGGCGAGGACCTGGCGGTGGGCGGCGGCCCAGGCCGCGCGCGGGAAGAGCGAGAGGTCGGGGAGACCGGGAAGGAAGTCCACGCGCGCGTGCCCGGGGCGGGGCGCGCGATCGCGCACCGGGGGCGCCGCGGCCCGCGCCGCCTCGCCCACCCAGGTCCCCGAGCCCCGGTCGCTGCGCAGATAACCCTCGGCCGTCAGCTGTTCGTACGCCTCGGTGACAAGGCCGCGCGAGACACCGAGGTCGGCGGCGAGGGCACGGCTGGAGGGCAGCCGTGTGCCGGCTGCGAGCCGGCCCGATCGGACGGCCTCCCGCAGCGCGGAGCGCAGGCCGCGCCCCCGGCTGCGGGCGGGGGCGGCGGCGGCCGGCAGCAGGAGTTCCCAGGCGGCGGTCGCCTGCAGGCCTTGTGACGTCAGAGCGATGCACCTCTTCGAAGTGGTCCCGGACCGTGAGTGGTTCCGGACAGGAAGTGTTCCCGGACAGGAAGCGTTCCCGGACCGGAAGTGGTCCCCGAACCAGCCACGAAAGTGGACCTTAATGCGGACCGCCCCGCTTCCTAGCGTCGGGGCATGAACGCGAACTCCTCACGCGGGGCGCTGCTCGCCGCCTTCGCCTGCCTCCTCGTCGGCGGCTCCTTCACCGCCAACAGTCTGCTGGGCGACTATCCGTACACCGGTGGCCAGTTCATCCGCTACGGCCTGGCCTGCCTGCTCCTTCTCCCCTGGCTGGGAAGGGGCGGAACCGCCGCGCTCCGGCGTCTGTCACGGCTCCATTGGCTGCGCCTCGCGCTCCTGGCCGCCGTCGGAATGGTCGGATTCAACATGGCCATCCTGGCCGCGGAACGCTCGGCGGAACCTGCCGTACCGGGTGTCTTCGTAGGATGCGCCCCGGTTGTCGTCGCCCTCCTTGTGCCGCTCCTCGAACGCCGTACTCCTCAACGCACCGTCATCCAGGGGGCGCTGTTCGTCGCCGCGGGCGCCTTCGTCGTCCAGGGGTGGGGGCGCACCGACGGTCTCGGGCTCCTCTTCTCCGTGGGCGCGCTCGCCGGGGAGGTCGGCTTCGCGGTGCTCGCGGTTCCCGTGGTGCGCCCGCTCGGACCCAGGCTGCTCGCGGCGACCGTGTGCGCGCTCGCCGCGGCGGAGTCGGCCGTCCTCGGTGGCGTCGGGGCCGTCGTCGACGGGAGCGAGTTCGTGCGGGTGCCCGACCTCACCGAAGGCGCCGCCCTGTTGTGGCAGGCGGTGATCGTCACCGTCGTCGGGTTCGTGCTCTGGTATACGGGGCTCCAGTACATCGGTGCCGAGCGCGCCACGCTCTTCTCGGGCCTCATCCCGGTCGCCGCCGCGGGCACCGCGCCCCTGGTCGGCACGGGCACGTACGGCGCCGCCCAGGCCATCGGCAGCGCCCTCGTCGGTGCCGGGGTGGCCGTGGGCTCCGGGGTGCTGCGCCGCCGCCCGTCAGCGGCAGGTGTCGAGGATGACGCGGGCGACCAGGGCCGGGTCGTCGTTCATCGGGACGTGGCCGCAGCCGGGGAGGCGCACGAGCCGCGCGCCGGGGATGGTCTGCTTGGCCCGTATCCCCTGGCGGCGCAGGAGAATCCGGTCCTGGGTGCCCCAGGCGACGGTGACCGGCAGATCCGGCACATCGTCGCGGAACAGGACGTCGCGCCCGGCCGTCAGGGTCGCGCCGAAGCCCGTGGCATGGCGCAGCGCGAGCGTCTCGGCGACGACCGCCTCCGGTGAACGGCGCCACGGGCGGGCGTAGATGGTGCTGGTGAGTGCCGTGCGCCCGGCCGCGCTCGCGGACAGCCGCTCGATCACCGGCGGCGGCAGCAGGCGCGCCCCCCGGCGCATCGCGAGCAGCGTGCCGAACGCGTACCTGCGCTCGGCGGCCGTCCAGAACCCGGCGGGCGAGAGCGCGGTGACGGAGCGCACGAGCTTCTCACGGCCCAGCTCAAGGGCGAGGAGCCCGCCCAGGGAGTTGCCCGCCACGTGCGGGCGCTCGATCTCCAGGGCGTCACATATCGCGGCGAGCACCGGGACGAAGGTCGGCAGGCCGTACGCGAGACCGTCCGGCAGTGCGGGCGACTCGCCGAAGCCCGGCAGGTCCACCGCGATCACGTCGTGCTCGGCGGCCAGGATCTCAAGGACGGGGCCCCACGCCTGCCGGTGGTGGCCGATGCCGTGCAGCAGGAGCAACGGCTCGCCCGCGCCCAGACGTTCGTAGGCGATGCGCACGGTGCGCGGTCCGCTGGGCGACTCGACGCCGAAGGACACCTCTGCGGGCATGACTGCTCCTGTCCCCGCCGTCGGACGACGGATCCTCAGATACGTTAGACACCTTGTCAGCAACAATTACCGCTCGGTAGGCCCCACTTCAAGAGGCAGGCCGCCCGTACTTGCCGGGGCCCGGCCGGAGGCGCCCGGTGTGCCGAGCGCCGCACTGTTTCCTTCTGGACAGCGGATGCCCCGTGAGCTGGGATGGAGGGGTGGCTACCGACAGCGTGACCGACCTCTTCGAAGAGCACCGCCCCGTCCTGATGGGCGTCGCCTACCGCATGCTCGGCCGGGTGGCCGACGCGGAGGACGTCGTCCAGGAAGCCTGGCTCCGCTGGTCCGCCGCCGACCACGGCCAAGTGCGCGAACCCCGCGCCTACTTGGTGCGCGTCACCACCCGTCTCGCCATCGACCGGCTGCGCCATGTGCAGTCCCGGCGCGAGGCGTACGTCGGTCCGTGGCTCCCCGAGCCCTACGTCACCGACTACGGCCCCACCGTCCCCGACACCGCCGAGCGTGCCGTGCTCGCCGACTCCGTCTCCCTGGCGGTCCTCGTCGTCCTGGAATCCCTGTCGCCCCTGGAGCGCGCGGTCTTCGTGCTGCGGGAGGCGTTCGGGTTCCCGTTCGCCGAGATCGCGCAGACGCTGGACCGCAGCGAGGCCGCGGTGCGCCAGCTCGCCGGGCGGGCCCGCAAGCACGTCGAGGCGGGCCGCCCCCGCTACGAGGTGGACCCGGCCGAGCGCCGCGATCTGACCGAGCGGTTCCTCGCGGCGGCGACCGGCGGTGACCTCGCCGGACTGATGTCGCTGCTCGCCCCGGACGTCCGCCTGGTCGGCGACAGCGGCGGCAAGGCCAAGGCCCCGCTGCGCGTCATCGAGACCGCCGACAAGGTGGGCCGCTTCCTGCACGGCGCCGCGGGCAAGGGCGCCGCCGGGGCCGAGATGGAATTCCGCTTCGCCGAACTCAACGGCGCGGAGTCCCTGCTCATCCTCGTGGACGGCAAGATCGACAGTGTCTTCCAGGTCGATGTCGTCGACGGCCGCATCCAGAGCATCTACGTCATCCGTAATCCGGACAAGCTCGTCGCGCTCGCGCGGTAGAGCCGCGACGAAAAGACGGCTGAAACCGCACAATTCCGCAGAAAGAAACCCCCACCGGCCGGTGGGGGTTTCTTTCTGCGGAATTTCGGCGCGCCTTCACGCGCGCGTGGCCGATTACGCCTGCTTGGCCGCGTGCGAACACCGCGTGAATGCTCTGTGGCATCACTCCTGTGCGGGCTGTAACGGATCGAGGATTGGTCTTGACCAAGGGTGGGTGCAGGCCTATGGTCGCAGGGATAGTGCAGGAACCTTTAATAAACAAGGGCGCTAAAAAGCCGCCGGTGAACGGCGATTGCGGAGGACAGGGTGGGGACCACGCAGCTCGAAACGGTGCCGGAGCCGAAGTACTGGCATCTGAAGACCGTGCTCAGTGAGGCGCTCGACTCCGAGTTCGCCGTCGGGGAGATCCTGCCCAACGAGCGCGAACTGGCCGCCCGCTTCGGCGTCGCCCGCGCCACCCTGCGCCAAGCACTCGAGCAGCTCGAACTGGAAGGCCGGCTGCAGCGCCGCCGCGGCGTCGGCACGACCGTGGCCCCGCCGCGGATGGGCGTGGCCGTCGGCTCCGCGCACGGCACGTGGCCGGGCGCGGTCGGCGATGCCTGGCAGCCCGCGGACTGCGCACCGGCGCTTCCGCCCGTGGGCGTCGCCCGCATCCTGGGGATCCACTCCGACGACCAGGTCCACACCGTGCGCCGCACCCGCGTCTCGCAGGGCCAGCCCGTCGCCACCGAACTGCTGTACGTCCCGATGTCGTCCGTCGCCGAACTGACCGGCATGGACGCCCCCTCGGGTGCCGCACGCGCGCGTGTGGTCCTGCGCGAGCTGGCGCGGCTCGATTTGGAGGGGCAGGACAGGGCCGTCGAGCTGGGCTCGGCCCGCGCGGACGACGCCAAGGCGCTGGACCGGCTCCCGGGAGCCCCGGTGCTGGTCGTGACGACCCGCTTCTTCGCCGAGGGCCACACGGCCGCGGTCTCCGTGGCGACCTACCGCGCGGACACCTGCCGGCTCACCTTCGGCGACTCCGGCGGCGTGGAGATCCACCACGGTCCGGAGCGGCACGCTTCCTGACGCCCTCCTCCGGAAGCCGCCCGTGCGGAGTTTTTCCTCCGTGCGGAGCCTTTCCGGGACAGACACGCGACCGCGCCCGGCCCACGACGTGCCGGGCGCGTTGCTGTCCGCGACGCCCTCAAGCCCACCGCCCGCCGCGCACTCCCGCGCCGCGCCCCTCACCGACGGGCGGTGACCGTGCCCTCCACGGCGAACAGCTGCTCCTCGACGTGGTCGAGCGCCAGCCGCAGCGCTCCCGTCGCCACCGCCGCCTCGCCGAGCACCGAGAGCGCGACGCGGGGCGGCCGCAGGCAGTAGCGCGCCAGCTCCCGGTGGAGCGGTTCCAGTACGCCGTCGAGGCCCGCCGCCCAGCCGCCCACGACGACCAGCTCGGGATCGAGGGCGAGCACCAGGGCCGCCACATCGTGCACCAGACGCTGGATGAAACGGTCCACCGCCGCCCGCGCCCGCTCGTCGCCCTCCCGCGCGTGTGCGAAGACCTCGGCGACCGCCTGCTCGTCCAGGGGGTGCAGCGGCTCGCCCGTGGTGGAGAGCAGCGTCTCCGGAGTGACCTCACGGCCCAGCAGGTGCAGCGCCCCGATCTCGCCCGCCGCGCCGCCGTAGCCGCGGTGCAGCCGCCCACCGATCAGCGACCCGGCACCCGGGCTCAGCCCCGCGAGGACGAAGACCACGTCGTCGGTGTCGGTCGCCGCGCCCTTCCAGTGCTCGGCCACGGCCGCCGCGTTGGCGTCGTTCTCCACGAGCACCGGGCACTTGAAGGAGCGGCGCAGCCGCTCGCCCAGCTGGAGCCCCGTCCACTCGGGCAGCGCCGTGCTCAGCCGTACCGTGCCGTCCGCCTCCAGGATGCCCGGGCTGCCCACCCCGACCGCGCGCAGCGAGCTGCGGGCCACCCCCGCGCGGCGCAGCAGGTCGGCGACCGTGGTGCGCAGGCGTTCGAGCCGTTCGTCCGCCGGGGCCTCCTCGCCGACGTCCTTGGACGCCGTACCGAGGACCGTGCCGTCCAGGTCCGAGAGGACGGCCGCCACCCGGTGCGGCCCGACCTCAAGGCCCAGCAGATGTCCTGCCTCCGCCCGGAAGCGGAACTTCCGGGCGGGCCGTCCCTGGCGCCGGGCGCCGGTGTCCTCGGGCGCGGACTCCACCACGAGCCCGGCCTCGATGAGCCCCTCGACGACCCCCTCGACGGTGGGCCGGGAGAGCCCGGTCACTCGGGTGATCTCCGTGAGGGTCGCCAAGTCCGTGGCGCGCAGCGCGTGCAGCACCACCGCGGAGTTGATCCGCCGCAACAGAGAGGGGTCCCCGCCGGTCAGCTGCCCCAACGTCCTTCCTCCCAGCTCGTGCGCGTGATGGCCGGATCGTACTCGTAGGACGGGGCAGCGGCGAGGTCCGGGCCCGCATTCACCCTGCGTACAGCCGTCATCCGGGCGAGACGGGACCGGATCGCCGAGCGGGTCCGCCCGGCTGTGGCCGGTCACGGTGACCGGTATCCGGCCAGCGTAGATCACGCCGCTTGCGGAACTCGCCGGGCCGCCGCCCGACTCGCGCTGTGTCCACGGCGCATGACCCGTTGTCAGTGGTGCCCGCTTTACTGGATGTCATGAGTACCGCACAGCATCTCGCCGTGATCGACCTGCTGCGCTCGCGGGAGTTCCCCGCCGAGCACGGCAGGTCGGAGTGCGGCTCCGAGGGTCCCGGGTACCACATCGCCGAGTTACTGACGAGCGACACCTTCTGGGAGGACGACGGCACGCTCTGGCACCTCACCGAGGAGCAGTACGAGGCCGAGCGCGACGGCCTGACCGTCCTTCTCACCGAGCGCTGGGGGCCGCCCCAGAGGTTCAGCCTGGCAAGCCTCTTCGAGCGCACCATGGACGCGGCGCTGGGGGAGGGGGACGAGGAGGAGGCCGAGGAGATACCGGAGCCGTGGGCCCAGCTCAGCGCGTCCGTGCCGGACCTGCACCTGTGGCACGTGGACGGCCGCTGGATAGCCCTCGGCGTCGCCCAGTGGGACAAGGGGCTGCCCTTCCAACTCCTCGCCCTGGTCACCGCGATCGACCCGCCCTAAGTCGCGGACGGAACCGGACCGTCACCCTCGAAAAGGCCGTCACCCTCGAAGAAGCGGTCCACATCCGCCTGCGTCACCTGCTCAAGCGCGGCGGGCGACCAGCGCGGCCTGCGGTCCTTGTCGACGACCTGCGCCCTGATCCCCTCGACAAGGTCCGGCGAGCCGAGCGCGGCACACGACACGCGGTACTCCTGGTCGAGCACGGCCTCCAGGGACGGCAGTTCACGCGCCCGGCGCAGCGCGGCGAGCGTGACCTTCAGGGAGGTCGGGGACTTCGTCAGGATCGTCTCGGCCGTCTCCTTCGCGCGCCGGTCGCCGCAGGCGTGCAGCCGGTCCACGATCTCCTCGACGGTGTCGGCGGCGTAGCAGTGGTCGATCCACTCGCGGTGCGCGGCGAGTTCCCCCTCGGGTGCCGGACGCGCGTACCGCCGTACGGCGTCGGAGGCCTCCGTGTCGGCGAGGGCCGAGGTGAACTCCGCCAGGCGCTCCGAGGGCACGTAGTGGTCGGCGAGGCCGCACAGCAGCGCGTCGCCCGCACCCACCGCGGTGCCGGTCAGCGCGAGGTGCGTGCCGAGCAGGCCCGGGGCGCGCGTCAGCAGATAGGTGCCGCCCACATCGGGCACGAAGCCGATGCCGGTCTCCGGCATCGCGACCCGGGAGCGTTCGGTGACCACCCGCACGCCGCCGTGCGCCGACAGGCCCACGCCGCCGCCCATCACGATGCCGTCCATGACGGCGACGTACGGCTTCGGGAAGCGGGCGATGCGGGCGTTGAGGCGGTACTCGTCGTACCAGAACGCGGCCGACGCGGCCCCGCCGCCCGCCCTGACGTCGTCGTGGATGGAGCGGATGTCGCCGCCCGCGCACAGCCCGCGCTCCCCGGCGCCCGTGAGGACGACCGTCGTCACCGACTCGTCGTCCTGCCAGGCGCTCAGGGCGTCGCCCAGCATCCGGACCATGGCGTGGTTCAGGGCGTTGAGGGCACGCGGCCGGTTCAGGACGAGGTGCCCGGCGCGGCCCTCGCGGCGGAGCAGGACGGGAGCGTCGTCGGGGGAGGCGTTCATGGTGCGGGTGGCTCTGTTCACTTGAGGCGCGGTGCGAAGGAGACCGTAACCCCCGGGTCAGGCCGGGGGCGCGTGGGGGCCGCTGCCCTGGAACGCGTCCAGGATCCGCTCGGCGGCCGAGGTGGCCGTCAACGTACCCTCCCGCACACGCTGTTCCAGCTCCGGCGCCACACGCTGGACGTCCGCATGGCCGAGGAGCCGGCCGAGCAGTTCGTCCCGCACCATCGCCCATGTCCAGTCGACCTGCTGGTCGCGGCGCTTGGCCGCGAGACGGCCGGTGGAGTCGAGGAGCGTGCGGTGCTGCTCGATCCGCTCCCAGAGCGTGTCGAGACCGCTGGACTCCCGGGCGCTGCAGGTGAGCACCGGAGGGGTCCACGCGGCGTCGGCGGGATGCATCAGGCGCAGCGCGCCCGCCAGTTCGCGCGCGGCCGAGCGGGCGTCCCGCTCGTGCGGGCCGTCCGCCTTGTTCACGGCGATCACGTCCGCCAGCTCCAGGACGCCCTTCTTGATGCCCTGGAGCTGGTCGCCCGTGCGGGCGAGGGTCAGCAGGAGGAACGTGTCGACCATGTTCGCGACCGTCGTCTCCGACTGCCCGACGCCCACGGTCTCCACGAGCACCACGTCGTACCCCGCCGCCTCCATCACCACGATCGACTCCCGGGTCGCCTTGGCGACCCCGCCGAGCGTCCCGGCGGACGGAGACGGCCGTACGAACGCGGCCGGATCCAGCGAAAGCCGCTCCATGCGGGTCTTGTCGCCCAGGATGGAGCCGCCCGTGCGCGTCGACGACGGGTCGACGGCGAGGACGGCGACCCGGTGGCCGAGGGAGGTGAGCATCGTGCCGAGCGCGTCGATGAACGTGGACTTGCCCACGCCCGGCACCCCGCTGATGCCGACCCGCCGCGCCCGCCCGCTGTGCGGAAGCAGCTCGGTCAGCAACTGCTGCGCCAGGGCGCGGTGCTGCGGCCGGGTGGACTCGACGAGGGTGATGGCGCGCGCGACATACGCGCGCTTCCCGTCGAGAACACCCTTCACATACGTGTCGATGTCGATCGTCACAGCCATGAGTCGGCGCTCACCGGCTCACAGGTCGTGGCCGAGATCGGCCGCCAGCCGGTTCACCAGGTCGTAGGCCGCGTCCGGGATCACCGTGCCCGGCGGGAAGACGGCCGTGGCGCCCGCCTCGTGCAGCGCCTCGACGTCCTGCGGCGGAATCACCCCGCCCACGACGATCATGATGTCCTCGCGGCCCTCCGCGGCCAGCTCCTCGCGCAGCGCCGGTACGAGGGTCAGGTGCCCGGCGGCGAGCGAGGAGACGCCCACGATGTGCACGTCCGCCTCGACAGCCTGGCGGGCGACCTCCGCGGGGGTCTGGAAGAGCGGGCCGACGTCCACGTCGAAGCCCAGGTCGGCGAAGGCGCTCGCGATCACCTTCTGGCCCCGGTCGTGCCCGTCCTGGCCCATCTTGGCGACCAGGATGCGCGGGCGGCGCCCCTCGGCCTCGTCGAACTTGTCCACCAGCGCGCGCGTGCGCTCCACGGACGGGGACTGGCCTGCTTCGGTGCGGTACACACCGGAGATCGTACGGATCTGGCCCGCGTGCCGCCCGTACACGCTCTCCAACGCGTCGGAGATCTCACCGACCGTCGCCTTCGCGCGTGCCGCGTCGACCGCGAGCGCGAGCAGATTGCCCTCGAGGCCCTGGCCCGCGCCGCGCTCGGCCGCCGCGGTGAGCGCGCGCAGCGCGTCCTGGCAGGCCGCGTCGTCGCGCTCCTCGCGCAGGCGCCGCAGCTTGTCGATCTGCTGGGCGCGCACCGAGGAGTTGTCGACGGCCCGCACGTCGATGTGCTCGTCGGTGTCGACCCGGTACTTGTTGACGCCGATGACGGGCTGCCGGCCCGAGTCGATGCGGGCCTGCGTGCGCGCGGCGGCCTCCTCCACGCGCAGCTTGGGGATGCCGGCGTCGATGGCCTGCGCCATGCCGCCCGCCGCCTCGACCTCCTCGATGTGCTGCCAGGCACGGCGAGCCAGGTCGTACGTCAGCTTCTCGACGTACGCGCTGCCGCCCCACGGGTCGATCGTGCGCGTCGTCCCCGACTCCTGCTGGATGAGCAGCTGGGTGTTGCGGGCGATACGGGCGGAGAAGTCGGTCGGCAGGGCGAGCGCCTCGTCGAGGGCGTTCGTGTGCAGGGACTGGGTGTGGCCCTGCGTCGCGGCCATCGCCTCGACGCACGTACGCGTGACGTTGTTGAACACGTCCTGCGCGGTCAGCGACCAGCCCGAGGTCTGCGAATGGGTGCGCAGGGAGAGCGACTTGGCGTTCTTCGGATCGAACTGCTTGACCAGCTTCGCCCACAGCAGGCGCGCCGCGCGGAGCTTGGCGACCTCCATGAAGAAGTTCATGCCGATCGCCCAGAAGAACGACAGCCGGGGCGCGAACGCGTCGACGTCCAGACCCGCCTCCTGCCCGGCCCGCAGATACTCCACACCGTCGGCCAGCGTGTACGCCAGCTCCAGGTCGGCGGTGGCCCCCGCCTCCTGGATGTGATAGCCGGAAATGGAGATGGAGTTGTAGCGCGGCATCTTCTGCGAGGTGTACGCGAAGATGTCGGAGATGATCCGCATCGAGGGCTTCGGCGGATAGATGTAGGTGTTGCGGACCATGAACTCTTTGAGAATGTCGTTCTGAATGGTCCCGGCCAACTTCTCCGGCGGCACGCCCTGTTCCTCGGCCGCCACGATGTACAGCGCGAGTACGGGCAGCACTGCGCCGTTCATCGTCATCGACACCGTCATCTTGTCCAGCGGAATGCCGTCGAAGAGCTGACGCATGTCATAGATGGAGTCGATCGCCACGCCCGCCATGCCGACATCGCCGGTGACGCGCGGATGGTCGCTGTCGTAACCGCGGTGCGTCGGCAGGTCGAAGGCGACCGAGAGGCCCTTCTGACCGGCCGCGAGATTACGCCGGTAGAAGGCGTTGGACTCCTCGGCGGTGGAGAAACCCGCGTACTGCCGGATCGTCCAGGGCTGGTTCACGTACATCGTCGGATAGGGCCCGCGCAGATACGGGGCGACACCGGGATAGGTGTCCAGGAAGTCCAGGCCCTCCAGGTCGGCGCCCGTGTACAGCGGCTTGACCGCGATGCCCTCGGGCGTCTCCCACAGCAGGTCGCTCTCGGACCTGCCCGTGGACTCCTTCACCGCGGTGCGCCACTGCTCGTGCGAGCCCTCCGCTGCCGCGCCGGGACCGAGATCGACGGAGGAGAAATCGGGGATGCGCATTACGCCACTCCCATACGGTCGAGGGTGGAGGAGAGCACGGCAACGGCGTCGCAACCGGCGAAGACAGAGGAGTCGACGCCGTCGTACTCGCCGCGGCCCGCGAGGAACACCTGCTCCGCGCCCGCCTCCTTGAGCGCCCGGGCGACCGCCTCGGCCTGCTCGGCGTAGAGGGCGTCGCTGGAGCACAGGCACGCCACCGGGGCGCCGCTCGCCTTGAAGGCGTCGGCGGCCGTCGCCGCGTCCACGGTGGCCGGTTCGTGCACGGCCTCGATGCCGCCCGCCTGGAAGAGGTTCGCGGCGAAGGTGGCACGCGCCGTGTGCGCGGCGGCGGGGCCGAGCGCGGCGAGGAAGACCTTGGGGCGGGCGCCGGTCGACGCCAGGTGCGCGTCCGAGCGGGCACGCAGCTCTTCGTACGCCTCGTCGCGGCGCACCCGGGGCAGCCCTCCGGCGGGCACGGCCGGTGCGGCCTCGCGTTCCACGGGGCGCTCCGCCAGATGGGGGAACTCGCTGACACCGGTGATCGGTTCGCGGCGCCGGGCGAGCTTCGTGCTGCGCTCGGCCCAGGTGGCGGCGAGCCGTTCGCCGACCATCCCCGAGCGCAGGGCGGCGGCCTGGCCGCCGGCCCGCTCGATCTCCTGGAAGAACTCCCAGCCCGCGTGGGCGAGTTCGTCGGTGAGCCGCTCCACGTACCACGAGCCGCCCGCCGGGTCGATCACCCGGGCCAGGTGGGACTCCTCGATCAGGATCGTGGAGGTGTTGCGGGCGATGCGGCGTGCGAACGCGTCCGGCAGACCCAGCGAGTGGTCGAACGGAAGTACGGTGACGGCGTCGGCACCGCCGACACCCGCGCCGAGACACGCCACCGTCGTGCGCAGCATGTTCACCCACGGGTCGCGGCGGGTCATCATCACCGGCGACGTGACGGCGTGCTGCCGCTGCGCGCCCGCGCCGGGCGCCCCGCATACCTCGGCCACACGCGCCCAAAGGCGGCGTGCCGCACGGAGTTTGGCGATGGTCAGGAACTGGTCGGCGGTCGCCGCGTAGCGAAACTCCAGCTGCGCGCAGGCCCCTTCGACCGTCAGGCCCGCCGAGGTCAGCTCCCGCAGATAGGCGACGCCCGTGGCGAGGGAGGCGCCGAGTTCCTGCGCGGCAGAGCCGCCCGCCTCGTGGTACGGCAGCGCGTCCACGGCGAGGGCCCGCAGCCCCGGATACTCCCGGTCGCACAGCCGGGCGAGCTCGACGGCCTCCGCCGGGTCCAACGCCTCGCCGGACCGGGCCTCGTGGCCGAGCACGTCCGCGCCGAGCGTGCCGCGCGCGGACTCCTTGGGGACGCCCGCGGTCTCGTACAGACGGAGCAACGCGCCCGCCGCGGGACCGAATTCGGCGCCCGCGTCGAGCGCGATCGGGGCGAGGTCCAGATAGACACCGTCCAGCGTCCGCGCGAGACCGGACACCGGTACGCCGTTCGCGCCCACGCCCAGCCACAGCGAGGTGACGCCGTTCTCCAGGTCACCGAGGACGGCTTCGTTCGCACGGGCGGGATCGGCGCTCGCGTGCCGCTGCCGTACGTCCCAGCCCGCGGCGGCGCTGCCGCCGGGAGTGCCGCCCCGTACGAAGGGGGCGAAGCCGGGGTGGCCGACAGCGGGCGCGGCGTCGCGCGCGGTGTACAGGGGGCGGGTGGTGAGCCCGTCCTCGAGAGCGGTGGACAGTGCTTCCTCGGCGGCCGTGCCCGATACGTCCTTACCCGACTTGCGCAGCACGCCTTCCACCAGGCGGTGCCACTGCTCATGGGTCGCATCAGGGAACTCGGCGGCCAGGGAAAGCCCGTCGTCAGGCAGGACCGTCATGCCCTGATGCTAGGGCGCAACCCCTGGCACACGGTGTCATCAGGGCCTGTGACCTTGCCCTCTTCTTGCCGCTCTTGATCTCGAACGGGTGGACGGCTAGGCGTGCCCCGGGCTCAGGAAGGGCACGCACCGGTAGACGGCGTAGGCGGAAGGCGCGCCAGAATCGCGTCAGGGAGAGACGGCGACGCGTCAACGTCGCGTCACCGAGGCTCGGTTGGCACTGCGTGCCGGGCATAACGTCTCCATAGGCGCCACCTTCTCTCTCCCACTCCCCAACCGGAGGAACCCCCCCATGGCAGAGCTTCGTTGCGGCGAGGACCCCGAACCCTGTGAACCCGGCCCGGCCGGGCAGCTGTTCGTCCCCGTCCGGCCGGGACCCGCGGGCTGCGTGGCCCGCCTGTTCCGCACACCCGTCGGCGAGCGCACCGCCGTCGCCTTCACCAGCCGGGGCCGCCTGAGCGCGGCCCTCGGCGCCGGGCAGCCGTGGATCAGGCTCTCGGAACCGGCACTGCGTGCCCTTGCCGTGCCGCTCGGCGTCAGCGGCATCACCGTCGACCCCCGGCTCGCCGCCCACCCCGTGGGCCACGCGCCCGTCCGGCCCGGCGAGCGGCGGGCCGACGTCCGGCGCGACCGGGCCCCGCAGACACCTGGCGCACCGCGCGCGACCGGCACGGCCGCCCTCGTGGGCGCGCCGACCCCGTGGACCGGCTGAGGACGAGGCGAAGAGAGAAAGCTGCCATGACCACTCTGCACGTACCCCCGTTCCCGGCGCCCGCCGCCCGTACGCCGTCCCCGGCCTACGAGACCGGCACCGGCACCCCGCGCGACGGGGCCGACACCAGCACCAGCCCCGGTACCGGCACCCCGCGCGACGGGGCCCTGTCCGTCTGGCCCGGGTCCACCACGCCGCTCGCCCACGGTGACCTCGCCGTCGGCGGTGTGCCGCTCACCGAGGTCGCCGAGCGCTTCGGCACCCCCGCCTACCTCCTCGACGAAGGTGACGTACGCGCCCGCTGCCGCGGCTACCTGCACGCCTTCAAGGACGCCGAGGTCCTCTACGCCGCCAAGGCGTTCCTGTGCCGGGCGATGGCGCACTGGATCGACGAGGAGGGCCTTGGCCTCGACGTCTGCTCGGCCGGGGAGCTGGAGCTGGCCGTCACCACGGGCTTCCCCGCCGAGCGCATCGTGCTGCACGGCAACGCCAAGAGCCCCGACGATCTGCGGGCCGCGCTCCGGCTCGGCGTCGGCCGCATCGTCATCGACAGCGCGTCGGAGATCGCGCGCCTGGCCGCTGCCGTGCCGCCGGGCAGCCGCCAGAAGGTGATGGTCCGGGTGGTGCCGGGCATCGCGGCGGGCGCCCACGCCAAGATCCGTACGGGCACGGACGACCAGAAGTTCGGCCTCTCCCTCACGGACGGCTCGGCACAGCACGCCATCACCCGCATCCTGGGCCAGCCCACCCTCGACCTGGTGGGCCTGCACTGCCACCTGGGCTCACAGATCACCGCGGAGAAGCCCTTCCTGTGCGCGGTGCGCCGCCTGGTCGGGCTCATGGCACGGATCAAGGACCAGCACGGGGTCACCCTCCCGGAACTGGACCTCGGCGGCGGGCACGGCATCGCGTACCGCCCCGGCGAGGACGCCCTCGACATCGCCTCGCTCGCCCCCAAGGTCCGTGCCGAACTGGCCGAGAGCTGCGCGGCGGCGGGCCTGCCCGTGCCGCGGCTCATCGTGGAGCCCGGCCGGGCGATCGCCGGTCCCGCCGGGGTGGCGCTCTACCGGATCCTCGCGGTCAAGCGGACCGGCGAGCGGATCTTCGTCGCGGTGGACGGCGGCATGAGCGACAACCCGCGGCCGGCCCTGTACGGGGTGCGGTACGCGCCGCGCCTCGTCGGCCGGCGCTCCACCACCGCGCCCGAGCCGATGACGGTGGTGGGCAGGCACTGCGAGGCGGGCGACGTCCTCGCCTCGGACGTGCCGCTCCCCGGCGACGTACGCCCGGGTGACCTGCTCGCCGTGCCGGTGGCCGGGGCGTACCACCTGTCGATGGCGTCCGGGTACAACCTCGTGGGCCGGCCGCCCGTCGTCGCGGTGGCCGACGGACACGCCAGGCTGCTGGTGCGCCGCGAGTCCCTTGAGGACTTCCGCAGCAGGGACGTGGGCCTGTAGCCCTGACGCGGGGCTGTAGCTCTACGGAGAACGCCGCGGCCCCGGGGCGCCATGCCCCGGGGCCGCGGCGTGCGACACGAGCCTCAGAGAATGGCGCCCGGCGTGTACGCCGCGGCCTCCGGGTGCTCCTTGAGAAGCGCCTCGATCTGCGCGACGACCGTGGCGACCTGGGCGCTCGCCGCCCCCGTGAAGGAGAGCTTGTCGGCCATCAGCTCGTCGAGCTGCGCGCGGTCGAGCGGGATGCGGGAGTCCGCCGCGAGCTTGTCGAGCAGTTCGTTGCGCTCGGCGCCCTGCTCGCGCATGGCGAGCGCGGAGGCGACCGCGTTCTCCTTGATCGCCTCGTGGGCCTCCTCACGGCCGACGCCCGCGCGCACCGAGGCCATCAGGACCTTGGTGGTGGCGAGGAAGGGGAGGTAGCGGTCCAGCTCGCGCGCGACGACCGCCGGGAAGGCGCCGAACTCGTCGAGCACGGTCAGGAAGGTCTCCAGGAGGCCGTCGAGCGCGAAGAACGCGTCGGGCAGCGCGACCCGGCGCACGACCGAGCAGGAGACGTCGCCCTCGTTCCACTGGTCGCCCGCCAGCTCTCCGGTCATCGAGGCGTAGCCGCGCAGGATGACGGTGAGGCCGTTGACGCGCTCGCAGGAGCGGGTGTTCATCTTGTGCGGCATCGCGGACGAGCCGACCTGGCCCGGCTTGAAGCCCTCGGTGACCAGCTCGTGCCCGGCCATCAGCCGGATCGTCCTGGCGAGCGAGGACGGCGCGGAGGCGACCTGCACCAGCGCGGTGACGACCTCGTAGTCGAGGGAGCGCGGGTAGACCTGGCCGACCGAGGTGAACGCGCGGTCGAAGCCGAGGTGCCCGGCGATCCGGTCCTCCAGCTCGGTGAGCTTGTCCGCGTCGCCGCCGAGCAGGTCGAGCATGTCCTGGGCGGTGCCGACCGGGCCCTTGATGCCGCGCAGCGGATAGCGGCCGAGGAGGTCGTCGAGGCGGCGGTAGGCGACGAGGAGTTCGTCGGCGCCGGTCGCGAAGCGCTTGCCGAGCGTCGTCGCCTGCGCGGCCACGTTGTGTGAGCGGCCCGCCATGACCAGCTCGGCGTACTCACCGGCGAGCTTGCCGAGCCGGGCGAGGACCGCGACGGTACGGGAGCGGATCAGCTCCAGGGAGAGCCTGATCTGCAGCTGCTCGACGTTCTCGGTGAGGTCGCGCGAGGTCATGCCCTTGTGTACGTGCTCGTGCCCGGCGAGGGCGTTGAACTCCTCGATACGGGCCTTCACGTCGTGGCGCGTGACCTTCTCGCGCTCGGCGATGGAGGCCAGGTCGACCTGGTCGAGGACGCGCTCGTAGTCGGCGATGGCGGCGTCCGGGACCTCGATCCCGAGGTCCTTCTGCGCGCGCAGCACGGCGAGCCAGAGCTGACGCTCCAGCTTCACCTTCTGCTCGGGCGACCAGAGGGTGGCGAGCTCGGCGGAGGCATAACGTCCTGCGAGGACGTTCGGGATACGGGGCTTTGCAGGCGCGGCAGTCACGTAAACGGATTCTACTGGGCGTTCATGCAGGCCAGCGCCACGGCCCTGTTCGTCGGAAGCTACGAGAGGGGCATGTCCTAGGGGAGCGGGCCGTCGTAGGGCAGCAGTTCGGGCCGCTTGGGCGGGCGGCCGTCACCGGAGGAGCGGCCGGTCAGGCGGCGCCCGATCCACGGCACCAGGTGCTGGCGGGCGAACCGGGCGTCGGCGACGCGGCGGGCGGCCCACCTGAGGGGCGCGGACTCGGAGAGCGGGGTCTGCCAGTCCTCCTCCGGCGCGTGGCCGAGCGCCTGCCACACGGCCTCGGCCACCCTGCGGTGCCCCTCGGCCGTGAGGTGCAGCCGGTCCACGTCCCACATGCGCTGGTCCCCGAGGACGGACGCGCCGTAGAGATCCACGACCAGCGCGCCGTGCCGGGAGGCCAGGTCGTCTATGTGGACGAAAAGCTCCTCCATGCGCGGACGGAACCGCTCCATCACGGGGCCGTTCCGCCCCGGGCTGCGCATCAGGACGAGCTGTTTGCAGGAGGGGGCGAGGCGTTCCACGGCCTCTTCGAGGAGGTCGCGTACGCGCTGCATGTCGCACTTGGGCCGCAAGGTGTCGTTGAGCCCGCCCACCAGGGTGACCACGTCGGCCTGCATCGCGGCCGCCACGTCCACCTGTTCGGCGACGATCTGCCCGATGAGCTTGCCGCGCACCGCGAGGTTCGCGTAGCGGAAGCCGGGCGTGTGCGCCGCCATCCGCGCGGCCAGGAGGTCGGCCCAGCCGCGGTAGGTGCCGTCGGGCAGCAGATCCGACATGCCCTCGGTGAAGGAGTCGCCGAGCGCGACAAGACTGGTGTAGTTGGCATTCATCTCCATGGCGAAGCGATGGTATCCCGCCGGAGGGTCAGGTCACCGGGCACCACCACCGCCATGCCCGGGCCCCGGCGGGTTACCTCACACCCGCTGCCCGAACAGCTCGCGCAGCACGTCCTCCATGGTGACCATGCCCGCGAGCCTGCCGTCGGAGCCGAGCACCGCCGCCACGTGCGTACGGCTGCCCCGCATCGCGGTCAGCACGTCGTCGAGCGGTGTCGTCTCGCGCACCTGGGCGATCTTCCGCATGTCCGGCACCCGGAACGGCAGATCGCGCGGCGCCCGGTCCAGGGCGTCCTTGACGTGCAGATAGCCGACGATGCGACGGCCCTCGTCGACGACCGGGAAGCGGGAGAACCCCGACTCGGCGGAGAGGCTTTCCAACTGCTCCGGAGTGACGCCCACGCGCGCGTAGACCACGTCCTCCAGCGGCAGGACCACGTCCCTGACCGGACGGCGGCCCAGTTCGAGCGCGTCGTGCAGCCGCTCCTGCGCGCGGTCGTCGATCAGGCCCGCGTCACCGGAGTCCTTGACCATGCGGGCCAGGTCGTCGTCGGAGAAGCTCGCCGAGACCTCGTCCTTCGCCTCGACCCGCAGCAGCTTCAGCAGACCGTTGGCGAACGCGTTGACCGCGAAGATCACCGGGCGCAGCGCCCGCGCCAGCGCCACCAGCGGCGGACCGAGCAGCAGCGCGGTGCGCACCGGCTCGGCGAGCGCGATGTTCTTGGGGATCATCTCGCCGAGCAGCATGTGCAGATACGTCGCGAGGGTCAGCGCGATGACGAAGGAGATGGGGTGCACCAGACCGTGCGGCACCCCGACCCCGTCGAACGCGGGCTCCAGGAGATGCGCGATCGCGGGCTCCGCGACGACACCGAGGATGAGCGTGCACAGCGTGATGCCCAGCTGCGCGGCCGCCATCAGCGCGGACACGTGCTTGAGACCCCACAGCACGCTCTCGGCGCGCCGGTCGCCCTCGTCGGCGTGGGGTTCGATCTGGCTGCGGCGTACGGAGATGAGGGCGAACTCGGCGCCCACGAAGAAGCCGTTGACGACGAGCGTCGCGAAACCGATCAGCAACTGGATGGCGATCATCGGGCGTCCTCCGCCTTGTCCGGGGTCAACGGGGCATGCAGCAGGACGCGCGCGGCGCGCCGCCCGGCGGCGTCCGTCACGTCGAGCCGCCAGCCGCCGACCTCGACGCTGTCGCCGACGGCCGGGATGCGGCCGAGTTCGGTGGCGACGAGTCCGGCAAGCGTCTCGTAGGGCCCGTCGGGGGCGCGCAGGCCGACCCGCTCGAGCTGGTCGGTACGGGCAGCGCCGTCGGCGGAGTAGAGCGCCCTGCCGTCGTCGTCGGCGCCCGCGTGGGCGATGTCGGGCGTCTCGTGCGGGTCGTGCTCGTCCCGCACCTCGCCGACGACCTCCTCGACGATGTCCTCCAGGGTGGCGACCCCGGCCGTGCCGCCGTACTCGTCGATGACCACGGCCATCGTGCGCTTGCCCGAGAGCCGGTCAAGGAGCCGGTCGACGGTCAGCGACTCCGGGACGAGCAGGGGTTCCCGCATCAGTTCGGCGACGGGCACGCGTGCGCGGCGCTCGGCCGGTACGGCGAGTACGTCCTTGATGTGGGCGACGCCGACCACCGAGTCGAGATTGCCGCGGTAGACGGGGAAGCGGGAAAGCCCCGTGGCGCGCGTCGCGTTCGCCACGTCCTCGCAGGTCGCGTGGGCGTCGAGGGCCATCACCTGGACGCGCGGCGTCATCACGTTCTCCGCGCTGAGGTCGGCGAGGTTCAGCGTGCGCACGAACAGCTCGGCGGTGTCCGCCTCCAGCGCGCCCTCCTTGGCGGAGTGCCGGGCCAGGGCGATGAGTTCCTTGGGGCCGCGCGCGGAGGCCAGCTCCTCGGTGGGCTCGATGCCGAAGCGGCGCACCGAACGGTTCGCCGTGTTGTTCAGATGGGCGATGAACGGCCGGAACGCGGCGCTGAACAGCCGCTGCGGCGTCGCCACCCGCTTGGCGATGGTGAGAGGGGAGGAGATCGCCCAGTTCTTAGGGACCAGCTCGCCGATGACCATCAAGAAGACCGTCGAGAGCGCCGTACCGATGACCAGGGCCACCGAGGACGCCGCCGAGCGGGGCAGGCCGACGTCGCGCAGCGGGCCCGCGATCAGCTTGGCGATCGAGGGCTCGGAGAGCATGCCGACCACGAGGTTGGTGACGGTGATGCCGAGCTGGGCGCCGGAGAGCTGGAAGGTGAGGTTCTTGACGGCCTTGAGGGCGCCGGCGGCGCCGCGCTCGCCGCGCTCGGCCGCCCGTTCCAGCTCGCTGCGCTCGACCGTGGTGAGGGAGAACTCCGCCGCGACGAAGACACCGCACATCACGCAGAGCAGCACCGCCACGAGGAGCAGGAGCACTTCGGTCATCGGGTCACCTCCGTCCCATGATCGGGCAGGGGCGGGAGGAATGCGCGATGTCGGGTACTAGGAGGCTCGCCCATGGGCGGACGCTCACACCTTTCAGTCGGATACGAGTGGTGCGTCCATGGTAAAGGATCAGCAAAACCACTCCGGAACTCCCCTGGAGCAAGGTCCGGACTCACTCCGTGAGGTGCTTCACCCAGCGGCTCCACTGCGGTTCGGGGGCGTAGCCCGCCGCGCGCCAGGTGTGGTGGGCGAGGTCATTGCGGTCCAGGACCATCGCGTCGCCGCGCCGCCCGCCCAGGCGTACGAAGCGCTCCTCCGCGGCGGCCAGCAGCGCCGACCCCACACCCCGGCGCCGGTGCTCGGGGTGGACGGCGAGGCGGTACAGGTGGCAGCGCCAGCCGTCGAAGCCCGCGATGACCGTGCCCGCCAGCTCCCCGCCGCGCTCGGCGAGGATCAGCGCCTCGGGGTCGCGGGAGACCAGGCGCTCCACTCCCGTGCTGTCGTCGCTGATGCTCGTGCCCTCGGCGGCCACCTTCCAGAAGGCGAGCACCGCGTCCAGGTCCTTGGGCACGGCGGCCCGAATCCGGAGATCGTCCATGGATCCATCTCATCACCGGCCCGGGCCGTGCCGCAGACGCTTTCCAGGATGCGGACAGGGCGGGGTCCACCGACCGGCGGACCCGGCCCGTCACTCGTGCGCGATGGCCTCCAGCACGTTCATCCGGGACGCGCGCAGCGCGGGCAGCAGCGCCGCGGCCAGGCCCACGACCACCGAGCCGATCACCACCGCGACGATCGTCGCCCACGGGAACGCCAGGTCCTTCATGCCCTGGAGCGCGAGCACCTGCTGCACGGCGACACCCCAGACCAGACCGAGCGCAAGCCCCAGCACCGCCCCGAACACCGCGATCACCACCGACTCCAGGCGGATCATCCTGCGCAGCTGGCGCCGCCCGAGACCGATGGCGCGCAGCAGTCCGATCTCCCGGGTGCGCTCCACGACCGACAGCGCCAGGGTGTTGACCACCCCGAGCACCGCGATGACGATCGCGAGCCCCAGCAGCGCGTAGACGAGGTAGAGCATCACGGCGATCTGCTGGCGGATCAGCTCCTTGTAGTCGGCCTGGTCGCGCACCTGCACCTGCGGATACGGATCGAGCGTCTTCTCCAGGCGGGCGCGCAGGGCGTCCGCGTCCGTGCCGGGGGCCGCGTTGACGTACACGGCCGAGTCCTGCCCGTCCGGCACGTACTTCTCGACCGTGTCGAGCCCGAGGAAGAGCCCGCCCTCGAGGGCGAACCCCTCGGGCGAGGCCTGGTCGGTGAACGCCCCCACCGTCAGCTTCGCCGTACGCCCACCGGGGAACGTCACCGGCAGCACGTCACCGACGCGCACCTCGTGCTCGGCCGCGAACTCCTTGTCCATGCCGATGCGCCCCGGCGCGAGCGCGGCACGCGAACCGCCCTCGGCGAACTTGACGTTGGCGACCTCGTCGAGCCGCGTGTCGTACCCCGCCGCGGTCGTCTCCACCTTCTCGCCGTCGGGCAGCGCCACCTTCAGGGGGCTGAAGCGCTGGCGTACGACGAGGCCCGCGCCCTCGGTCTCCTCGACCTTCCCGGTGATCTCCGGGGAGAACGGCGTGAAGTTGCTGTTCTGCACGACGAAGTCGGCGCCCAGCGTCTCGTCGATCTGCCGATCGAACGACTTGGTCATCGACGCGCTCGCCACCGAGAGGCCACCGACCAGCGCGAGCCCCACCATCAGCGCGGCCGCCGTCGCGCCCGTGCGGCGCGGGTTGCGCAGCGCGTTGCGCTGGCTCATCCGGCCGACCGAGCCGAAGAGCGCGGGGAACGCGCCGCCGAGCACCCGGATCACCGGGCGCACCAGGAGCGGCCCCGCGATGACGGTGGCGACGAGGGTGAGGACGATGCCGAGCCCGAGCAGGGAGGCCGCCGACGAGGTCTCGTCGGCGACCGCGCAGCCCACCAGCGCGGCCGCCCCGGCCACCGCGACGACGGACCCCGCCACCGCCCGCACCTTGAGCGGCCGCCCCACCCCGGCGATCTCCGCGTCCGCGAGCGCCGCCATGGGCGAGACGTGCGCGGCCCGGCGCGCGGGGAGGTACGCCGCGACGAAGGTGACGCCGACCCCGACGACGTACGAGGAGAGGGGGGTCACCCAGGTGACGACCATCTCCGTCGACTTGAGGTTCATCCCGAACGTGCCCATCAGCGCGATGAGGCCGAGGGCGAGCCCTATGCCGGCGGCGAGCCCCAGCGTCGAGCCGACCAGACCGAGCAGCAGCGCCTCGATCAGCACCGAGCGGCGCACCTGCCTGCGGTCGGCGCCGAGCGCGCGCAGCAGGCCCAGCTCGCGGGTGCGCTGCGCGACCAGCATCGAGAACGTGTTGACGATCAGGAAGATGCCCACGAGCACGGCGACACCGGCGAAGCCGAGCATCACGTACTTGATGACGTCCAGGAAGCCGCCGAGCGAGGACGCGGCGGACTCGGCCTGTTCATCGGCGGTCTGCAGGTCGTAGCCACCGCCCACTGCGGCGGCGATCCGGCGCTTCAGCACGCCGTCGTCCACGCCCTTCTCCGCGGTCACCGAGATGCTCGACGCCACGTCCGCCGAGCCGAGGAGCTTGCGCTGGGCGGTCGGGGTGTCCAGGAAGACGAGGGCGGCGCCGGGGTTCGTGGTGGTGAAGGTGGCGATGCCGACGATCTCCACCTTGAACGAGCCGGGGCGGGCGAGGACGGTGAGGGTGTCGCCGATCTCCACGTTCTTCGCGTCGGCCGTGTCCGCGTCGAGCATCGCCTGCCCCGCGCCGCGCGGGGCGTGGCCCGAGGTGAGCTCCACGGGGCTGCGGTCGGTGACGTACCAGTTGGTGGCGATGGTCGGCGCGCCGGTCGTGGGCCCCACCGATTCGTTGTCGCGGTCGACGACGGTGACGTTCTCGACGGAGGCGTCGACATGGGCGTCCGCGACACCCTCGACCCGCGCCACCTTCTCCTTGAGGCTCTCGGGCAGGGTCGGCGTCCGCCCGGAGGGCACCGACTCGTCGAGGTCCTCCTCCGGCGCGACCAGCACATCGGCCGAGGTGGAGGCGAACAGGCGGTCGAAGGTGCGGGTCACCGTGTCCGAGAAGATCAGGCTGCCCGCGACGAACGCGACCGAGAGGATGACGGCGAGGGCGGACAGGACGAGCCTGCCCTTGTGCGCGAGGAAGCTCCTGAGTGTCGCCTTCAGCACCGTGGCCCCCGCCTCAGCTCTGCTCGGACGCGCTGTCGGTGGGCGGTTGCCCGCTGTGCGCACCGCGGGCGGTGTCGTGGCCGCCCCGCGAGCCGGGTGGTGGGCCGCTCGCCACCGCGTGCAGGGTGTCGAACCGCTTCATGCGTTCGAGGACCGCGTCCGCCGTCGGGCGCTCCATGTCGTCCACGATCCGCCCGTCACCGAGGAAGAGGACCAGGTCGGAGTGGGCGGCGGCGCCGGGGTCGTGGGTCACCATGACGACGGTCTGGCCGAGCTGGTCGACCGCGTCGCGCAGGAAGCCGAGGACTTCGAGGCCGGCCCGCGAGTCGAGGTTGCCCGTCGGCTCGTCGGCGAAGATCAGCTCCGGCTTCGACGCCAGCGCCCGCGCACAGGCCACCCGCTGCTGCTGCCCTCCGGAGAGCTGCGCGGGGCGGTGCGTCAACCGGTCCCGCAGCCCCAGCGTGTCGATCACGTGTTCAAGCCAGGCCTCGTCGGGCCGCTGCCCCGCGATGTCCATCGGGAGCGTCATGTTCTCCCGCGCGCTGAGCGTGGGGATGAGGTTGAACGACTGGAACATGAAGCCGACGCGGTCGCGCCGCAGCCGCGTCAGCTCCCGCTCCTTGAGACCGGTGATCTCCGTGTCGCCGAGCCACACCTGGCCCGCCGAGACGTTGTCGAGCCCGGCGAGGCAGTGCATCAGCGTGGACTTCCCCGAACCCGAAGGGCCCATGACGGCCGTGAACCGCTCGCGCGCGATGTCCACGTCGACCGAGTCGAGGGCGAGCACGGTCGTCTCGCCCGAACCGTACGCCTTGGTCAGGCCGCGGGCGCGCGCGGCGGTCCCGGCGGCTCCGGAGCGGCCGGTGAACGGTGCCGAAGCAGGTGTGGACAAGGCCGCCTCCTGGGTTGTGCCCGTGTCAACTCCCTTGACTGCGCCGAGAGTAGTGGTGGGGACCGGCGCTGCGGTATCCCTCCGAAGTCGGGCCCCGTAGACGTATGTAAGGGACATGACTTTCTGGCCCTTGTCGCGCTAGCACCCCGGCGCTAGCTTGAAGGCATGGCGAAGACGCAGCTGAACGTGCGGGTGGACGAGGACACCGCCCGGGCCGCGCGGGAGCGCGCGCTGGCCCGAGGCATGAGTGTGAACCGCTACATAGAGGAACTTGTGAGACAGGACGCGGGCGAAGTCGGGCATACGTTCGTCGAGGCGGCCGCCGACTTCATGAAGCAGTACGAGAGCGTGTTCGCCGAGGAGTTCGGGACGGACCGCGAGGGAAGCCGCCCGGTCCGCGAGGCCCCCCGCCTCGTGCACACCGTGCAGGACGCCGCGCGGCCGCTCGGTGAAGGTCGTCGTTGAGCCGTTGAACCTCAGAATCGATCTTGCCTGGCTCCTGATGATCGCCGAACACAAGACCCCCGGAGACCCCCAGGTCACCGACTGGGGCGCGCTCGTCGCCGCCCTCAGCCGGCACGAGGCGGAGATATTCGGCGTGCCCGTCTACGAAACGCCGCACGACAAGGCCGCGGCGCTCCTGCAACTGCTGCTCCACATCCCCGCGCTGGAACGCTCGAACGCGCTCTTCGCCTGCTCCGTCGCCTACGCCTACCTCGTCTCCAGCGGCCTGAAGGTCGTCACCTCGCCCGAGCAGGTGCGTGACCTGGCCCGCCTGGCGAAGGAGGAGGGCGCGAGCGTGCACGCGATCGCGGAGCGGTTGCGCCAGTGGAGCCTTTGAACCCTCGAGCCCTTTGAGCCCCTTGTGCCCTAGAGCACTAGAGCACTTTGGGCCACGGCCGGGCGATGAGTTGTCACCTCGAGAACAGTCAGAGAGGACAGTCACGCCCGTCAGCAGGAGGAGAACCCCATGCCCGCCGCGATCCATCCGATCGTCGTCACCCCGGACGTCGACCGCCTCCACTCCTTCTACCGCGACCTCCTCGGAGCCGAGCCGGCCGAGCGGTATCCGCCGGACGGCGACGTCTTCTTCGTGGGCCTGCGGATCGGCGACGCGGAACTCGGCATCGTCGCCAACGCCGAGGCCGTGACCGGCACACCGGGGCGGGTGCTTCTGAGCGTGCGGGTGGACGCCGTGGACGACGTGCTCAAGCGGGTCGAGCCGCTTGGCGGGACGGTGCTGGGGGAGCCGAACGACATGCCCTGGGGCCAGCGCGTCGCACACGTCAGGGACCCGGACGGCAACGCGCTCAACCTGACCCAGCCGATCTGACCCCGGGCACGGGCGCCCGGGGCGCGACCCGAGCCCCGGGCGTCACGAGTCCCGCGGGCGGCGCGCCGTGCCCAGTACGCAGTACGAGGTGGGCAGGCGAGGCCCCTTCGCGGGCACCAGGACCCGGCGGTACGCGCCGAGTTCGAAGCCCGCCTCGCGCAGCGCCGCCAGCGGGTCCCGCGCGACGTGGCAACCCCCGAACAGCGGGGGCCACACCGTGCGGTCCAGGACGCGCTGGGTGGCGGCCATCAAGGCGCCCGGGGCCCGCCCGTGCTCGAAGAAGCGCAGCTCACCGCCGGGTCGCAGCACCCTGCGCAGCTCGCCGAGCGCCCGCCGCACATCGCGCACGCTGCACAGCACCAGCGAGGCGACGGCCGCGTCGAACGCCTCGCTCTTGACGGGCAGCGCCTCCGCGGCACCCGGCACCACGTCGACGGGGACGTCGGCGCGCAGGGCCGCGGAGACGGCGAGCCGCCGCAGGACGCGCTCCGGTTCGATCGCCACGACCTCGGAGACCGCGCCCGGGTAGTGCGCGAAGTTCAGTCCGTTGCCCGCTCCGACCTCGATGATCCGGCCGGAGAGCCCGGCGAGCAGCTCCTCGCGGTGGGCGGAGATCACGGGCTCGACGGCCACGCTCTGGCGAGCGTAGAACCGGGCGAAGACGGGGTGGTGCACGGCGTCCCGGGACGCCGGTCTGGCGGAGCGCGGTGACATGGGCCCTCCTCGGCGGGGCGAGCGGTTACCGCAATGGTGCCCCGGTGGGCCCCATTCCCCTCCCGCCCACGGCGACGGGTCCCTCGCGGGGCGTACGC
>NZ_WMBF01000830.1:0-1313 GCF_019400875.1 Streptomyces anatolicus
GGGAACTTCCGTCTCGGGGGCCTTCGTTGGAGCGGGCGGAACGTCCAGAACGTCCGGAGCGGCCGGGGTTTCCGGGGCATCCGGGGCTTTCGGGGCTTCCGGCTCCGACGCCTCCGGCGCCGATGCCTCTGGAAGGCGTTCCTTGCCGCACTTCATGCAGAAGCGGGCCTCATCAGGGGCGGGGGCCCCGCAGTGCGGGCAGTACAACGCCATCAAACGCTCCGTCACAGTCCAGGAGATCACCCGCGAGCGGGAAAGGACCGACCCTATAAGAACCGCATAAGGTCCGGCGCGAGTCGCGACGCAAGCGTTACGGAGCGTTCGCCCTCAACTCCCGTGTGGATCAGCCCTGCTTGAAGCCCCGGTGCAGCGCCACGACGCCGCCGGTGAGGTTCCGCCAGGCCACCTTCGACCAGCCGGTCTCCCGCAGCCGGGCGGCGAGCGCGGGCTGGTCGGGCCAGGAGCGGATCGACTCGGCGAGGTAGACGTAGGCGTCGGGGTTGGAGGAGACCGCGCGGGCCACCGGCGGCAGAGCCCGCATCAGGTACTCGGTGTAGACCGTCCGGAACGGCGCCCAGGTCGGGCTGGAGAACTCGCAGATCACGACGCGTCCGCCGGGCTTCGTCACGCGGTACAGCTCGCGCAGCGCGGCGTCGGTGTCCTGGATGTTGCGCAGCCCGAAGGAGATGGTGACGGCGTCGAAGGTGTCGTCCTTGAACGGCAGCCTCGTCCCGTCGCCCGCCGTGAACGGCATCCACGGGTGGCGCGCCTTGCCGACCCGGAGCATGCCGAGCGAGAAGTCGCAGGGGACGACGTACGCACCGGCCTGGGCGAAGGGCTGCGAGGACGTGGCGGTGCCGGCGGCGAGGTCCAGGACCTTCTGCGCGGGGCGCGCGTCGACCGCCTTCGCGACCTCCTTGCGCCAGAGGCGGGCCTGGCCGAGGGAGAGCACGTCGTTGGTGAGGTCGTATCGTTCCGCGACGTCGTCGAACATCGTGGCGACGTCGTGCGGCTGCTTGTCCAGGGTGGCTCGGGTCACCCCGCCATTGTGGCAGGCGGGTCTTCTGCCTTGGCGGGCGGGACGGTGAGCGCGTGCGGGTTTGTGGTGGTTGCTCGCGCCGTTCCCCGCGCCCCTTACGGGCGCTCCCGTGCGGGTTGGGGGTGGTTGCTCGCGCAGTTCCTCGCGCCCCTTACGGGGCCCTCTGCACGCCCCCCTAGCGGGCCCTGTACACCAGTCTGCCTGCCATCACCGTTGCCACGCACGTCTGTGGGCCCTGGGTTACCAGGTCGGGGCGGGACGGGACGTCGAAGAT
>NZ_WMBF01000110.1:0-16765 GCF_019400875.1 Streptomyces anatolicus
GCCCCGGCCCCGGCCGTCCCCGGGCCCACCGGCTGACCAGGAGGGATCCGACCGTGACCGAGCACGCTGTGGGCATCGTGGGAACGGGCTCGTACGCCCCGAAGGAAGAGGTCGACAACGTCGAGCTGGCCGAGCGCGTGGGCGTGGATCCGGAGTGGATCCAGCGCAAGACGCAGATCGTGACCCGTCGGTACGCCGCCGCGACCGAGGCGACCTCCGACCTGGCGTCACGCGCCGCCGAGCAGGCCCTGCGGAGTGCCGGGCTCACCGCCGACCAGGTGGACTACCTCATCGTGGCCACGTCGACCGGGGACTCGCCGCAGCCGCCGACCAGTTACGTGGTGCAGAACCGGCTGGACGCCTGGAACGCGGCCTGCTTCGACGTCAACGTGGTGTGCAGCGGTTTCGTGTACGGGCTCGTGCTTGCGCACGGCCTGATCGCGGTCTCCCCGGGCGCACGCGCGCTGGTGATCGGCGCCGAAGTGTTCTCGCGCATCCTGGACTTCTCCGACCGCAGGACCGCGGTCCTGTTCGGCGACGGGGCGGGCGCGGCCGTGGTCGCCGCCGCGCCCGGGCCCGGCCTGCTCGCGTTCGAGCTGGTGAGCCGGGGCGACGCCGGCGGTCTCATCCGGGTCGAGGCGGGCGGCAGCCGGCTGCCGAGCACTCACCGGACCGTGGACGACGGCGCCCACTTCTTCCGGATGCGCGGGCGCGAGGTGCGGGACTTCATGATGGAGCACGTGCCGCCGGTCCTCGCCGCGCTGTGCGCCGAGGCGGACGTCGGCCTCGACGAGGTGGACCACTTCGTGCCGCACCAGGCCAACGGGGTATTGCTGGGCGAACTGGCGGAGCGGTCCGGGCTCTCCGGCGCCCGCACCCATCGAGTGGTCGAGGAGTACGGGAACATGGGCAGCGCGTCGGTGCCGTTCGCGCTCGACCGGGCCGTCAGGGACAACGCTCTGTCGGACGGTGATCTGGTGCTGCTGGCCGGTTTCGGCGGCGGGATGTCCATCGGCGCCTGCCTGCTGCGGTGGGGGGTGCCCGCATGACCGGGACCACCGGCCTGCCGGGTGGCATCCACCGGGTGGGGATCGTCGGCTGCGGCACGATGGGCTCCGGCATCGCCGACATCTGCGGCCGGGCCGGACTGGACGTCGTGGTCGTGGTCTCCGGTCCCGCTGCCGTGCCCGCGGGGCGGGGGCGGCTGGTCGCCTCGCTGGACCGGGCCGTGAGCCGCGGCAGGGTGTCCGCGGCCGACCGGGACGCCGCGCTGGCGCGCATCGCGTTCACCGCCGACCTCGACGACCTGGCCGACCGTGACCTAGTGGTGGAGACGATCCGGGAGGACGAGGACGAGAAGGCCCAGCTCTTCTCGGCGCTGGACAAGGTCCTCGACTCGCCGGACGTCATCCTCGCGTCGAACACCTCGTCCATCCCCATCACGCGTCTTGCCGCGGTCACCAGCAGGCCGGAGCGGGTGGTCGGCGCGCACTTCTTCAACCCGGTGGCCGCGCTGCCGCTGGTGGAGCTGGTCGGTTCGCTGCTCACGGACGAGCGGACGCTGCGGCGCATGACCGAGTTCGTCGAGGTGACCCTCGGCAAGACGCCGATCCGCACCCGGGACCGCTCCGGCTTCGTGGTAAACGCCCTGCTCATCCCGTACCTGCTCAGTGCGGTCAGGATGGTCGAGTCCGGCATCGCCACGGCCGAAGTGATCGACCAGGGCATGACGCTCGGCTGCTCGCACCCCATGGGGCCGCTGCGGCTGACCGACATGATCGGCCTGGACGTCGTCGCCGCGATAGCCGAATCCCTGCACCGGGAGTTCCGCGAACCGCAGTTCGCCCCGCCCGTACTGCTGCTCCGGATGACCGAGGCCGGACTCCTCGGCAAGAAGTCCGGCCGTGGTTTCTACCTCTACTCCTGAGCTCTACTCCTGCGCTCTACTCCTGAGCGGTGCCGCCGTCGGTGTCCTGTCCTGTGGACAGGACACCGCTGCAGGTCCAGACCGTCGGCTCGTCGTGGCCGCCGGGAATGCGCCAGCTGCGGCCGGCGATCGTGCCGTCGTCACTGGACACGGTGAGTTCGAGCCCGCTCTCGTCGGTGCGGTGCAACGTGGCCGCGAGGGCCGTCCCCTGCCACACGCCGAACTCCTGCCGGCTGGGGTCATCGGTGCGACCGACGAGTTGGCCGTCGCGGTTGATGTCCCGGATGTCCGCGCCCCGCTCCACGGCGCGCGGCTGTCCGTCGCGGTCCCACAGCACGCTTCGGGTCACGTTCCCCACGGAGGTGACCTCGGCGATCACACGGCCGTTCGCTATGCCGCGCGGGATGTAGGCCTGGGCATTGTCGGGGGCGGCCAGCTTGCGTGCCGTGCCGCCCTTCCACAGGTAGAGCTCCTCACCGACCTCGTGCTCCACGTCGACGAGTACGGTGCCGTCCTCGTCGATCCCGGTGGCGACGACGGACGCGTCGGGCAGGCCGGTCAGTTTCTGCACTGTTCCCGGCTTGTCGGCGGGCCAGATGACCGGATACCACTTCGCCACGTCCTCCGTGTCGGTCATGGCGCCGATGATGTCCCCGCGGTCGTTGACGCCCTCCGCCGTCGAGGCGAACGCGCCGGGCAGTTCGGGCAGGCGCTTTATCCTGCCGTTGCTCGACCGGACGGCGCTGGGGAACCCGTCTCCCTCCCGGTCGACGCTTCCGACGACGGTCCCGGAACGGTTCACCCCGACGACGGTGACCCATTTCCGGTAGGCGGGGTCGGCCAGATTTCCGTAGTCGGTGAATCGCCCGTTCTTCCACAGCACGGCACGGCCGCCCTTCGCGGAATTCGCGCCGTACGAGATCGTGCCCGCGTAGCCACCGCTTCCGTCGGCCGCGTCCACCTCTCCGGCCAGCGCGCCGGCGGGCATCGGCAGGATCGCCGGTTTCCAGGTGCAGGCCGCCGGTTCGGCGGGCTTCGGCCCGGCCGATGCGGTCGCCGCGGGCGTCACGGTGCCGAGCATCCCCGCCACCAGTACCGACGGGAGCAGGACGCGAGCGAGGCCATTCGTACGTCTCATGATTCTCCTCAGTCTGTGAATGTTCCGAATGAGGTCGCGTGGTGTCTCGCCGGCGGGACACAACACGACATCACGTGCGCCTTGGGCAGCAGCCCGGAAAGGCATTTCGCGCCCTCGCGGTGGCTAGCATGCGCACACGGTTCGACATCCACCATCCATCTGTCCCGGCGGCTCATCCGCGCTGTCCGGGAGTCCCGCCTGGAGGCAATGCCGTGACCAAGCCGACGACTTCGGAGCGCGACAGGGTGCCGTTGCTGTGCCTTCCGTTCGCCGGAGGGGGAGCCAATTTCTTCCGCCCGTGGAACAGGATGGGCCTGAGCGGAGTGGTGGCCACGCCGCTCCAACTGCCCGGCCGTGAGCGCCTGTTGGACGCGGAGCCGTACCTGGACGTGCACGCCGCGGCGGACGGGCTGCTCCCGGCCGCGCGCGAAGCGGCGGGCGACGGCCCCGTCGCCCTGTTCGGGCACTGCTTCCTCGGCGCCGTGCTCGCCTATGAACTCACCCGGCGCCTCACCGAGACCGGGGGCACCGAAGTGGTCCACCTGTTCGTCAGCGCGGCGCGCCCGCCGACCGCCGGCCCGGTCAGCGACGTCTCCGCCCTCACCGACGAGGCGTTCCTCGCGCACGTCGAGAAGACCACCGGGCGCCGGTACCCCGCCTTCGACGTGCCGGAAGTGCGCGAGCTGCTGATACCGACCCTGCGGGCCGATTACGCGATGGACGAGGGCTACCGGCCGAGCGGCGGGCGCCCCCTCGACGTCCCGGTGACCGGGGTGTACGCCACGGACGACTCGTTCGTCTCCCGTGCGGAGGTGGCCGCGTGGCAGCACGTGACCACCGGTGACTTCTCCCTGGCCGAACTGCCCGGAGAGCACATGTATCCGGCGGACGACGCCGAGCCGTTGCTCGCGCTGATCTCCCAGACCATCGCCGCGGGCCGCGTCGGATCCGGAAGGGGTCTCACCCATGGGACTGCGTGACAAGACCGTAGTGATCACCGGCGCGGCCAGGGGAATCGGCCGGGCCTGCGCCGTACGGGCCGCCGAGGAGGGCGCGGACGTCGTTCTCATCGACATCGGCGGCGACGTTCCGGAGGTTCCCTACGCCCTGGGTTCCGCGAGCCAGTTGGAGCAGACGGCACGGCTGTGCCGCAAGAACGGCGCGTCCGTGCTCGTCGCCACGGCGGACGTGCGCTCGCGAGCCGCGGTGACCTCGGCCGTCACGGCGGCGGTGGACCGGTTCGGGCGGATCGACGCCCTGATCAACAACGCGGGGGTGGGCGCGCCCTCGGGAAAGGCCACACACGACTTCACCGAGGAGGAGTGGCGGGTCATGCTGGACGTGAACCTCTCCGGGCCGTGGCACCTGATCTCGGCGGTGGCGCCGGTGATGGTCGCCCAGAGGGCGGGCAGCATCGTCAACGTCGCGTCGACGGCCGGTCTCGTCGGCTACCGCCACTTCGCCGGATACGTCGCCTCCAAGCACGGCCTGGTCGGCCTGACCAAGGCCGCCGCGCTGGACTACGCGCCGCTGAACATCCGGGTCAACGCGCTGTGCCCGGGCCCGGTCCGGGACGACCCGGCCGTGGACGGCCAGATGACCGCGGTCGTCGCCGACGCGCTCGGCATCGGCTACGAGGAACAGGAAGCCGTCTATCTGGAATCGGTGGCGACCGACTCACTGGTCGATCCCGCCGATGTCGCCGGTGCCGCGATCTGGCTCGCAGGCGACGACTCCCTCAAGGTCACCGGAACGGTGATCCCCGTGGACGCCGGCTTCTCCGCCCGCTGACGCCCGCTGACCCTTCTCCCGACGCCCTTCCGCGGGCCTCGTCCAGCTGGCTCTTTCCCGGCCTCACCAAAGGAGTGCGTGTGTCCGTCTCCAGCGAAGTGGCCGCGGAGGTCCCCGCGGCCCACCACCCGAGCGGTCGGCTCTTCTCCCGTTCCGAGTTCGGCTCCGACCCGGCCCGTGCCTGCCACAGTCTCATCAGACGCCTCCCCGCCGGACTCGACCCGGCGGCCATACGCGACAACCTGGCCGCCCTGATCGAACGCCACTCCGCCCTCCACGGCACGCTGTTGTTCCATGAGGCGCTGGACGTCGACGCGGACGACAGGGCCGCGCACCGGCACCGCTCCCGGGAGTCCGGCCGCGCGGTCAACGGCGCCCCGGCCCTCGCGCGAGCCGTCGTGCTCAGCTACGCCGACGGCGCCGCCGACCTGGTCCTGGTGGCACACCGCCGGGCGGTGGACCGGCGTGCCCTGGCCCAGCTGGCGACGGCGCTGACCGACCCGGCACACCCCGTGACGCTGCCCGAAGCGGCGACCGGTGCGAGCCCGCAGCACGACGGTCCGCCCGAACTGCCCTGGGGCCTCGGCGACCCCGCGAGAGCGGGCCGGACGGGCACCGTCGTGCTGACCTCCACGGCGGTCGCGGACGACACGGCACCGGCGCTGCCGTTGGCGGCCACCGCGGTCGTCCTGGCCCGTTACGGCGCGACGGAACACGCCGAGTTCGCGCTGATCACCGGGGGCCCCGCGGCCGGGGACGCGCAGCGGTCGGTCGCGCTCCCGGTCGGCGAGCCGACCCTCACCGCCGACCTGCTCGATGCGGCGGCACACGCCGGCGCCACGGACGGCGAGCCGCCGTCCGGCATGCCCGCGGTCGGCGTCCTGCTGACCGAGATACGCGACGGCGACATCTACCGCCCCGTCCTGGCGCCGCCCTTTCCGGTGACGCTGGCGTGGCAGTACGGCGCGGACGGCACCCTGAGCGGTGTTCTGCACTACGACGAGGGTGTGCTGGATCCGGTGATAGCCGGGCAGTTCGCCGGGCACGTCGCACGCGCCGTGGACGCGCTCGTCAAGGCCCCGGCCGGGGCCCGGGTCGCCGACATCGCCCTGGTGGACGCCGAGGAGGCCGCCGCCGTCATCGCCGCCGGGCGCACCCCGGCGGGAGGCGACGCGGTGGTCGCCCCCGTCCACGAGCTGTTCCGCAAGGTGGCGGCCGAGCGACCGGACGCCCCGGCGCTGTCCGATCCCGAACACACGCTGAGCTACGCGGAGTTGGACGCCAGGTCCGACGCGGTGGCCGGCGCGCTGCGCGGCCACGGGGTGATGCCGGGCGACCGGGTCGGCGTGTGCCTCGACCGTACCGCCGAGCTGGTGGTCTCCCTGCTCGGGGTGCTCAAGGCCGGTGCCGCCTATGTCCCGATGGACATCACCTATCCGGCGGAGCGGCTGCTCCACACGGTGAGCGACTCCGGCGCCCGGCTCGTACTCTCCCGCGCCGACGACTTCCCCGCCATCGACGGGGTGACCGTGCTGCACCCGAGCGAGCTGCCCCGCACCGCCGGTGGACCGGTCACGGACCCGGGCGGCGGCGCGGACGACATCGCCTATGTGATCTACACCTCCGGCTCCACCGGCCGGCCCAAGGGCGTCGCGGTCCCCCACCGCAACGTCGGCGCGCTGCTCGCCGCGACCACCGCCGATCTCGGGCTCGGCCCCGAGGACACCTGGGCGCTCTTCCACTCCAGTGCGTTCGACTTCTCGGTGTGGGAGATCTGGGGCGCGCTGCTGACCGGCGGACACCTGGTCGTGGTGCCGTACTTCGTCTCCCGGAGCCCGGAGGACTTCCACGACCTGCTGGTGCGGCACCGGGTCACCGTCCTGAACCAGACCCCGTCCGCGTTCGCCATGCTCAAGGAGGTCGACCTGCGGCGCACCGCCGACCTCGCGGTGCGGCTGGTGGTCTTCGGCGGTGAGCCGCTGGACGTGCGGATGCTGCAGGACTGGTTCCGCGGGCATCCGCACACCCGGTGCCGGGTGGTCAACATGTTCGGCATCACGGAGACCACCGTGCACGTCACCAGCCAGACCGTCACCCCGCAGGACATCGGCGCCGGGTCGCGTTCGGTCGGCAGGGCGCTGCCGGGCTGGTCGGTGTCGGTGCGGGACACGGCGGGTGGCGTCCAGCCGTTCGGGGTGCCCGGCGAGATCTACGTCGGTGGTGCGGGCGTGGCCTCCCACTACCTCAACCAGGAGGAGCTGACCGCCGCCCGGTTCGTCCACGACCAGGTCACCGGCGAGCGGGTCTACCGCAGCGGGGACCTGGGCAGGCTGCGCCCGGACGGGCGCCTGGACCATCTCGGGCGGATCGACGGCCAGGTCAAGGTGCGCGGCTTCCGCATCGAACTCGGCGAGATCCGCTCGGTCCTGCTGGAGGACCGGAACGTCAGCGCGGCAGCGGTGGTCCTTGGCGGCGACGCCGGTGACGCGGCCCAGGTCCGCCTGGATGCCTATGTGGTGCCGGGACACGAGGCCGTGTCGGTGGAGGAGATCCGGGCGCGGGCGGCGCGCTATCTGCCCGACTACATGGTGCCGGCCACGTTCACCCTGCTGTCCGAGCTGCCCCTGACCGTCAACGGCAAGGTCGACACGAGCGGGCTCACGCCGGCCGCCGAGGCCGTCTCGGCCGAGGCGGCCGGGCGGCCGACGGACGACCCGGTGCTGCGCGTGTGGCGCGAGGTGCTCGGCAAGGACGTGGGGCCGGACGACGACTTCTTCCTCTTCGGCGGCAACTCACTGCTCGCGGTGCGGCTCTCCGGCGCGCTGCGCAGGGCCGGGCTGCCCCCGGTCTCGCTGCGGGAGCTGTACGTGTATCCGACCGCGGCCGAGGTGAGCGCCCTCCTCGCCGCCCGCGAGCCGGCCGAGGACCCGGGCGGGCACCCGGCGACGTGACCCAGTGGGGCCACTGCCCCGACCACGCCCGCCCCCCGTAGTACGGGCGCGGTCGGGGGCATCACGTCCTAGAGCGCCATCTCGTACGCCCCCGCCAGGGATTCAACGGTCTCCCACACCCGCGCCGAGCGCGCGCTGTCGACGACCGGGCGGCGTACCGCGTCCAGCGCCCAGCGCTGCTGCGCCTCGGTGGCGGAGTCCTTGCCGTGCAGTTCGACGGCGTGGGCGGAGAAGTCGCGCACCAGGACCGCGAAGAGTTCGTCGAGGACGTCCTCGTCGAGGCCGGTCAGGCGCGCCTGCTCCAGGATCAGCTGGCCGTGCACGACCAGGGCGAAGAGCTGGCCGACGGCGAGCAGCAGGTCGAGGTCCCGGCTCTGCTCCTCGTCGGGTGCGGCGGTCTTCACGAACTCGCAGAGGGCGTCCGCCTGTTCGCGGAAGCGGGCGACGTTGGGCACCTCGGCGAACGCGTCGTAGGCGGTGCGCCAGTCGTGGAAGCGGATGGAGCCAAGTCCCCGGGCGGGCCCCTGGCGGAAGAGGAAGTCGTCGTCGGCCGCGTCGAGGCGGGTCGGGACGGGCTCGTACGCCACCGGGTCCAGGAGGTGGTTGCGCATGAACTTCAGGATCAGCGCGAGGTTGACGTGGACCGTGCCCTCCAGCTTGGGCAGGCCGCGGATCTCGATGGCCGCCTGGGCGAAGTAGTTGTCCTTCTCGAAGCCCTTGGCGGCGATCACGTCCCACATCAGGTCGATGACCTTCTCGCCCTCCGTGGTCACCTTCATCTTCGTCATGGGGTTGAAGAGGAGGTAGCGGCGGTCGTCGGGGCCCGCGGAGCGGAAGTAGTCGACGGCGCGGTCGCTGAACAGCTTCATGCCGACAAGACGGACGTAGGCGTCGGTCAGCTCGCGGCGCACGTGCGGGAAGGCGGTGACGGGACGGCCGTACAGGATGCGGCCCTGGGCGTGGGTGACTGCCTCGTACATCGCGTGCTCGCAGATGCCGATCGAGGCGGTGCAGAGGTTGAACTTGCCGACGTTGACGGTGTTGAGCGCGGCGTCGAAAGCGGCCTTGCCCGTGTGCAGTACATCCTCGGCGGCGACCGGGTAGTTCTCCAGCCGGAACTCGCTGACGAACTTGGAGGAGTCGACGACGTTCTTCACCAGGTGGTACGCCTCGTGGCGGCTGTCGGCGGCGAAGAAGACGTAGCCGTCGGGGCCCTCGACGTCGGTGCGGCGGCCGAAGACGGAGACCAGTCCGGCGGCGTTGCCGTTGCCGATGTAGTACTTGGAGCCGGTGGCCAGGAATCCGCCGTCGCCGTCGGGCTCGAGGAGCATGTCGGTGGAGTAGATGTCGGCGCCGTGGCTCTTCTCCGACAGGCCGAAGGCGAACACCTCGCCCTGGGTGAGGAGTTCGGCCGCGCGCGTACGGGCCGCCGCGTTGTCGCTCTGCCAGACCGGGCCGAGGCCGAGGATGGTGACCTGCCACGCGTACCAGTAGTCGAGCCCGTAGAAGCCGAAGATCTCGTTGAGCGCGGCGATCCGGGCGGTGTCCCAGCGCTGGTCGCCCTGCCCGTCACCGGCGGCGGCCGGGGTGAGGAAGGTGGCGAACAGCTTCTCCTTGGCGGAGAACTCCAGGAAGTCCGCGAGCCAGGCGCGGGAGCGGTAGTCCTCGATCAGCTTGCGCTTGCCGCGGGCCTCGAACCAGTCGACGGTCGCGCGCAGCAGCCTGCGGGTCTCGGGGTCGAAGTGGGTCGGGTCGTAGGTGCGCGGGTTGAACAGCAGCGCGTCGGCCATGGATATTCGCCTTTTCCTGGTCGGGAGGTGAGGTGCGGGTGCCGGTTCAGGCCGGGGGGCCGAGCCGGTGGAGGGTGGCGATCACGTCGTCGAGCCAGGCGAGCGTCATACGTTCGTACGCGATGCCGCCGCGCAGTACGACGTGCTGGAGCTCCTGTCCGGCGTCGGGCGCCGTGGGAGCCTCGGGACCCGTGAAGTCGCGCCGCTCCCCCGCGAGGTAGCGCGCGAGCCGGTCGGCGTGCGCCTGGCGGTGCCGCTCGACCTCACGGATCAGCGCGACCGGGTCGTCGAAGGCGGCGCCGCGGATCTTCACGGCAAGCTCGTGCCGGACGCTCTCGGGTGCGATGGGCTCGTGCAGCCACTGGGCCAGGACGGAGCGCCCCAGTGCGGTGACGGAGTACTCCTTCTTGTCCGGCCGGGTCTGCTGCGCCACCTCGCGGGCGTCGATCCAGCTGTCGCCCTCCATGCGTTTGAGGACGCGGTAGATCTGCTGGTGGGTGGCGGTCCAGAAATACCCGATGGACCGCTCGAACCGCCGGGCCAGCTCATAGCCGGAGCCCGGCTGCTCCAGCAGCGAGACGAGGATCGCGTGCTCTAGCGCCATACGGCGATCCTTCTATGCAACTCGTTGCATAGACAAGAGGCGCCGGTCCGGTGAGACGCGGCTCACCCGCGGCGTCAGCCCAGGAAGCTGAGGCGGACCTGCCGGTCGGGGTTGTCCACGTTCGTGTCGACCAGGCACACCGACTGCCAGGTGCCGAGCTCCAGCCTCCCGGCCACGACGGGCAGCGTCGCGTGCGGCGGGACCAGGGCGGGCAGGACGTGGTCGCGGCCGTGACCGGGGCTGCCGTGGCGGTGCTGCCAGCGGTCGTCGGCGGGGAGCAGGGTGTGCAGCACGGCGAGCAGGTCGTCGTCGCTGCCCGCGCCCGTCTCCAGGACCGCGATGCCCGCCGTGGCGTGCGGGACGAAGATGTTCAGGAGGCCGTCACGGCCGGCCGCCGCCTCGCGCAGGAAGGCCTCGCACTCGCGGGTGAGGTCGTGGACGGTCTCGGTGGAACCGGTGGCGACCCGCAGGACTCGGGTGGTGAACGCGTCGGACATGCGTCCATACTCCCCCATCCGCCCGGAAGATCTCCGACCATCCACCGGGAAGATCCCCGACCCCGACGGAGTTAGTAGAACCGTGAACGACATCGGGGTACGGGAAGCGGCCGCCACAGCGGCGGTACAGGACGTGGACGTAGTCGTGGGCGGGGACGTCGACGTGGACGTGGTGGTCATCGGCGCGGGCCAGGCGGGCCTGTCCAGCGCCTACCACCTGCGGCGGGCCGGCTTCGGACCGGACCGGGACTTCGTGGTCCTCGACCACGCGCCCCGGCCCGGCGGCGCCTGGCAGTTCCGGTGGCCTTCGCTGACGTACGGGAAGGTGCACGGCATGCACGCGCTCCCCGGCATGGAGCTGACGGGCGCCGACCCCGGGCGTCCGTCGTCGGAGGTCATCGGGGAGTACTTCACGGCGTACGAGGACCGGTTCGGCCTGCGCGTGCGGCGCCCCGTCGACGTACACAAGGTGCGTGAGGGCGAAGGCGGGCGGCTGCTCGTGGAGACCTCGGCGGGCACCTGGTCGACGCGTGCGGTGATCAATGCGACGGGCACCTGGGACCGGCCGTTCTGGCCGCGCTATTCGGGCCAGGAGACGTTCCTTGGGCGGCAGTTGCACACGGCGATCTATCCGGGCCCCGAGGCTTTCGCGGGGCAGCGGGTGATCGTCGTGGGCGGTGGCGCTTCGGGTACGCAGCACCTGATGGAGATCGCCCCGTACGCGGCGGAGACCACCTGGGTCACCCGGCGCCCGCCGGTGTTCCGCGAGGGACCTTTCGACGAGGACTGGGGACGCTCGGCCGTCGCGATGGTCGAGGAACGCGTACGCCAGGGGCTGCCCCCGCGCAGTGTGGTCTCGGTGACCGGGCTGCCCGTGAACGACGCGATCCGCCGGGCGCGGGCCGACGGGGTACTAGACCGGCTCCCGATGTTCGACCGGATCACGCCGACCGGCGCCGCCTGGGACGACGGGCGCCGCGTCGACGCGGACACGATCCTGTGGGCGACGGGCTTCCGCGCCGCCATCGACCACCTCGCGCCGCTGCGGCTGCGCGAGCCGGGCGGCGGCATCCGCATGGAAGGCACGCGGGCCGCCGCCGACTCCCGCGTCCACCTGGTGGGATACGGGCCTTCGGCCAGCACCATCGGCGCCAACCGCGCGGGGCGCGCGGCCGTGCGGGAGATCCGGCGGAGCATCGCGGGTCAGCGGAGCATCGCGGGTCAGATCGGTGAGCAGTCGGACTTGTCGGTCCAGCCCGCCGCGCACTTGTAGAGGGTGAAGGGGGTGTTGTAGCCGCGGGCCGCGCCGAGCTTGTTGTATTCGTCCACGGTGATGCGCTGCGCCACGTAGTGGTCGGTCGCCGTGCCGAGGGCCGTGTCGGAATAGGGGGGCTGAGTGCTGGTCGGCGTGGGCGTCGGGGTGCCCGTGTCGGTCGGGGTCGGAGTGGGGGCCGGCGTGGGCGAGGTGCTGTCGTCGATGTTCCAGAAGTGGACGAGGTGGCGCGCGGAGCAGATGTTCACGTCCAGGACGTAGGAGCCGGCGGTGCCGCACTGGGCTGATCCGGCGCCCGGGTCGACGGGGTGCCCGTGCCCCATACCGGTGATGTCAAAGGTCTCCACCGTGCCGCCGTACACCCGGTGCGGATAGCCGGCGACCGTGTCCGTGGTGTCCGGAGTCTGATCGGTGCCGTTCGCGTGGGTGAACTGCTCCATCAGCTCGGTGGCGTTCATGGGTTTCACGGTCGTGTCCGTGGTGCCCTGCCAGATCGAGACCTTCGGGCGCGGCCCGGAGTACGAGTGGGCCGCCCTGACCTTGTCTCCCCACTCCTTGGCGCTCTTGTTGACGCCCGGGCTCATGCAAGTGAAGGCGGAGGAGACCGAGTTGGCGCAGCCGTGGGGCAGACCGGCGATTATCCCGCCGCCGGAGAAGACGTCGGGGTAGGCCGCCAGCATGGCGGAGGCCATGCCCCCGCCCGCCGAGAGGCCGCTGACGTAGGCGCTCTTGGCGCCGTTGTCCTTCTTCACACGGTCGACCATCTGCTTGATCGACAGTGCCTCTCCGGAGTCCCGCCGAGTGTCACCAGGCTCGAACCAGTTGAAGCAGGAGTTCGAGTTGTTGGCTGACTGCTGCTGCGGCAGGACCAGTGAGAACTCGTACGTGTCGGCCAGGTCCATCCAGCCGGTGTTGGCCGCATAGCTCGCGGCGTTCTGGGTGCACCCGTGAAGGGCGACGACGACGGGGCGTCCGTCGGGCAGCCCTGGGGGCACGTAACGGAACATGCGGAGGTTGCCGGGGTTGGATCCGAAGCCCGTCACTTCTTGTGGGGCGGCCGCCGCGCGAGCCGTGCCGGGCGACGACACGACGGACAGTACGGCGAGGAGCAGGACGGCCAGTGCCGCGGCGAACGCGGCGGCTGGTCCGCGGCCGGCCGCGGGCAGGGTACGGAGATGTGGCATGGGGAGAGACCTCCACGTTCGGCTCTGTGACGACGGCCCTCACGGGGTTGTGTGGAGGTTAGGGGCGCCGGTGGCGTCCGCGCCTTGGCTGGGAACCCCACAATGTCGATCACCGCGGTGGTGCCCAACCCCATGGCCTGTTCCCGGCGGGTGCTGGCGGGATGGGAGGGGGTAGTGCTAGTGGTTGCCCAGTCGGTGCAGTTTCAGGGCCAGTTGGAGTTCCAGGGCCCTGGTGGGACTGTTCCAGTCGGCACCGAGGAGTTGGGCGACCCGGTCCAGTCGCTGCACGACGGTGTTGACGTGCACGTGCAGGGCGTCCTTGGCCTTGGACAGGCTCGCGCCATGCGTGTAGTACGCGTCGAGCGTCTGGACGAGTTCGGTGCCGCGCTGCTGGTCGTAGGCGAGTACGGGGCCCAGGTAGCGCCGCACGAAGCCGTCGAGGTCGGATCGGTCGCCTAGCAGGACCCCGAGGAAACCCAGCCCGGCGATGTCGCTGCCGTCCCCGGTGCGGCCCAGGGCGTGCAGGGCGTTGAGGCAGCGGCCCGCTTCCGTGTACGTGCCCGGGAGCTGTTCGGGGCCGGTGGCCGGGCCCGCGGAGCCCACGGTGACGGGCGCGCCGGCTGCCTTGCCGAGGTCTCTGGCCAGTTCGGCGGCGAGCGCGCCGGGCTCCGACGACGGCACCAGCAGGACGATGTGGCCGTCGTGGATTCCCGCGAGCCCGCCCAGTGAGCGGGCGTGCCGCACGGCCTCCGCGAACAGGTGCGAGCGCGGTTCGTTGTCGGTGTCCAGGGTGAGCACGGCGTGGGGCCGGGAGAGGTTGATGCCGAGCTTTCGGGCGCGAAGGGCCAGGCTGCCGCTGTCGTGGCGTCCGCCGGTCTTGTCGCGGGTGAGCAGGTCGTCGAGGAGTTCGCCGCGGACGCGGTCCTCGGCCTCGGCGACAGTGCGGCGCAGCAGCAGGAGGAGGGCGGCGACCAGGGCGGCGCGTTCGAACAGGCGGCGGTCGGGGTCGGCCAGGTCCGCGCGTGAGGTCAGGACGATGCTGCCGAGCAGCTCGGAGCCGGCCAGTACGGCGCATACCCAGGTGCCGTCCACCGGGACGGCACGGCCGCCGGTGCGGGAGGCCGTGATGCCCTGCGGTGAAGGGGTGACGGGGGCGGTGTCGGCGCGGGCCATCTCCGTGCCGTCGGGGTCGTGGAGGGCGATGCCGCCGCCGAGCAGCGCCGCGATCTCGCGGACCAGGTCGTCGACGGTCGCGCCGCGCAGGACCAGGTCGGTGAGGCGGTCGTGGGCGTCGGCGGCGCGGCGCAGCGCGGTGCTGTGGGCCCGGGCGGTCTCGTTGGCCGTGTTGAGTTCGACGAGCGCGGAGCGGGTCTCCTCCAGCATGCGCGCGCTGTCGATGGCGACGGCGGCGTGATCGGCGAGCGAGGTGAGCAGCGCGATGGCCTCGGGCGGGAAGTCGCGGGTGGTGCGGTCGGCGGCGAAGAGCACGCCGATGACCCGTTTCCCGACGCGCAGCGGCACGCCGAGGATGCCGCGCAGGCCCTCCTCGAGCACCGCTTCGTCGATGGCCCGGGTGTGCTTGAAGCGCGGGTCGGTCTGGTAGTCGGCGCTGGTGTAGGGGCGGGCGGTCTGGGCGACGAGGCCGCCCAGACCCTCGCCCATGCCGAGCCGCAGCTGCTGGAAGCGGGCGGAGACCGATCCGTCGGTGACGCGCATATAGGTGTCTTTGGCGACGGGGTCGTTGAGGGAGAGGTAGGCGGCGTCGGTGCCGACCAGGGTCCTGGCCCGGTGGACGATGGCGCGCAGGACCGCGTCCAGGTCGCGCAGGGCCGCGAGGTCGCTGGCGGTGTCGAAGAGGGCGGCCAGCTCGGCCTCGCGTCTGCGGTGCTGGTCGAGGGTGCGGCGGATCTCCAGCGCGATCCGTGTGGCGTCCTCCAGAAGAGCCCGCTCCTCGGGCGGCAGCTGTGCGGTGGCGGCGTCCGCCGAGGGGCGGGTGAACTGCTCGGCGGAGGCTCCGGAGGCCAGCAGGGTCAGCAGCTGTCCGAGGGCCACCATCGCACTGTGTGCCGCGGCGCGGTACGTGCGGTCGTTCACGGTGGTCATGATGGCACTCCTTACGGCCGGCTGCGTTTCGTCCGGTCGCGCTGGACGCGTCGGTTCAGGCCCTGTCAATGCCGGCGGCCGCGGGCGTCTCCGTCCGCGGGAGGTCCGTGGGGTCGTCCGCCATGGAGACGGAGAGGTCCCGGCCGCGTGTCTCCCTGGCGAGGGCGACGGTGACGGTGGTGACGACCGCGGCCAGACAGAGGTAGAGGGCGACAGGGGTGGCGGAGTCGTACTCCTTGAGGAGTTCGACCGCGATGATCGGTGCCAGCGCGCCCGCCACGATGGAAGCGAGCTGGGAGCCCATCGACGCGCCGGAGTAGCGGACCTTGGTGTCGAACATCTCGGAGATGAAGGCGGCCTGTGGACCGTACATGGCGCCGTGCAGCAGCAGGCCGACGGTGACCGCGAGGGTGATGACGGCGAACGACTTGGAGTCGAGCAGGGCGAAGAAGGCGAAGGCCCACAGAGCCATGCCGACCGAGCCGATCAGGGTGACCGGCCTGCGCCCGATGCGGTCGGAGAGCGCGCCCCACAGGGGGATGGTGATGAAGTGGACGGCCGAGGCGATCAGGACGGCGTTCAGCGCGGTGCTCTTGGGCAGGTCCAGGTGGTTGGTGACGTAGACCAGGAGGAAGGCGGTGAGGACGTAGTACGAGATGTTCTCGCCGAAGCGGGTGCCGATCGCGGTCAGGACCTCCCGCCAGCTGCGGCGGAACACCTCGACCACCGGCGGCTTCTGCTTGATGCCGCGGGCGGCCTCTGCCTGGGCCTTGGCCTGGGCGGCGAGGAAGACAGGCGACTCCGAGACGGAGATGCGGATCCACAGGCCGAGGAGGACCAGGACGCCGGAGAGCAGGAACGGGATGCGCCAGCCCCAGGCGGTGAAGTCCTCCTCCGACTGGACGGCCGCGAGCAGGGCGAGGACGCCGGTGGCCAGGAGGTTGCCGCCGGGCGCTCCGGCCTGCGGCCAGGAGGCCCAGAAACCGCGCTGCTTGTCCCCGCCGTGCTCGGAGACGATGAGCACCGCGCCGCCCCATTCGCCGCCCAGCGCGAATCCCTGGACGAGGCGCAACACGGTGAGCAGGATCGGGGCGCCGATGCCGATGCTGTCGTAGGTGGGCAGCAGGCCCATGGCGAAGGTGGCGCCGCCCATCATGAGCAGGCTGATGACGAGCAGCTTCTTACGCCCTATCTTGTCGCCGAAGTGCCCGAAGACCACGCCGCCTATCGGCCTCGCGGCGAACCCGATGGCGTAGGTGATGAAGGCGATCAGGGTGCCGACGAGCGGGTCGGCGGTGGGGAAGAAGAGCGTGTTGAAGACCAGCGCGGCGGCGGAGCCGTAGAGGAAGAAGTCGTACCACTCGATGGTGGTGCCGATCAGGCTCGCGCTGACGATGCGGGCGATACCGGGAGAGCGGCCCGGCGTGGTGGGGTCGGTGGGCGCGGTGGCCGGAGCGTCGGACATGTGTCACCACTTTCGTGTGCGTAACGGGGTGAGGGGCGGGGA
>NZ_WMBF01000831.1:0-1307 GCF_019400875.1 Streptomyces anatolicus
CCCCGGCCCCGGCCGGCCCCACGGCCTCCGCGAGGACGTCACGGAAGGTCCCGAAGAGCGCGTCGACGGTCGCCTCGTCGAACAGGTCGGTGTTGTACTCCAGATGGCAGCGGACACCGTCCGGCTGGTCGGTGAAGTACACGCTGAGGTCGGTCAGCGCCTTGTCGGGCCCCGAGTCGAGCGGTGTGGCCCGCACGCCGGGCAGGTCGAAGCGGAAGGGGTCGCCGGTCTCGTACTCGGCGAGCGTCTGGAAGACGGGCGTCCTGTCGAGTGCCCGCGCGGGCGCCAGCTCCCGGACGACCGCTTCGAAGGGCACGTCGGCATGGTCGTACGCGTCGAGGGCGACCGCGCGCACCCGGTCGAGGAGCGTGCCGAAGTCCGGGTCACCGGAGAGGTCGAGGCGCAGCGCGAGGGTGTTCACGAAGAAGCCGACGACATCCTCGTACGGGGGCCTGCGGTCGGACATCGGGGTGCCGATGACGAGGTCGTCCTGGCCGCTGACTCGGCGCAGGGCTGCCGCGTATCCGGCGAGCAGTGTCATGAAAAGCGTGCTGCGCCGCTCACGGCTGAACTTACGTACGGCAGCCGAGAGTTCGGGGGTGAGCGTGCGGAACAGGGCGCGGCCGTTCGACGTCATCACGGGGGGCCTCGGCCGGTCCGTGGGCAGGTCGAGGACGGGCAGGTCGCCGTCGAGCACCTTCTTCCAGTACGCGAGGTCGTCCGCCGCCTTGGCGTCGCCGAGGGAGTCGAGCTGGCGGCGGGCGTGGTCGGCGTAGGTGTGGGTGAGGGCAGGGAGGTCGGCGGCGGCCGGGGCCCCGGTGGTCTCCGCGCGGTAGAGGGCGGACACGTCGCGGGCGAGGACGGCGGCCGACGCGGCGTCCATCACGATGTGGTGCAGGGAGAGGACGAGGACGTGCCGCTCGGGGCCGAGGCGGACCAGGCGCGTGACGAAAAGGGGGCCGTTCGCGAGGTCGAAGCGGCGCTCGCTCTCCGCCTGGAGGGTGTCGGCGACCGCGTCACGCCCGGGGCCCGTCCCGTCGACGACCGCGAAGTCCACTTCCCCCGGCGCCTGGGCGAACTGCCTTGCCTCGCCGCTCACTTCGCGGAAGACCGTGCGCAGCTGCTCGTGCCGGGCGACGAGCGCGCGCAGGGAGTTCCGCAGCGCGTCGGCGTCCAGCGGGCCGTCGAGGTCGATGGCCTTGACCTCGTTGTACGCGGTACGGCCCGGCAGCATGCGCTCCAGGAACCAGATCCGCTGCTGGCCCGGCGAGAGGGGGGCTCCCGAGGCGGGCGGCACGGGGGTAGGC
>NZ_WMBF01000111.1:0-16711 GCF_019400875.1 Streptomyces anatolicus
CCTCCGCTCCCTCCACCCCTCTGGTCCCCTCGGTCTATTCCCTCGACCCTTGTGATCGACGACACTCCTGTCCACCATTCGGGACAGGAGTGTCCGCATTCTGGATAATGCTGGACTGGGCCGAAAGTCCCGTGACACGCTTCCGTCATGGATCGCACTGGAACTGCCTTGGTGAGTCGGCGTCACGTCGACCTCGGCCGCATGTCCAGCGCCATGTGTCCGGCCCGCTGAGCCACTCAGCACCGCCGCACGACTGATCACAGGTCCCCCCGCTTCCCCTCCCTGCGCAGCGCCGCGCGCGCATCTCCGTATGCGCCCATATCCGCAGGTCAGAGAGCCGCTTTTCCGCTGCCCCGAAGGACGTAACCCCATGCCCGCCACGCCAGAGAAGCCCGCCCCAGCCACGCCCCGCCGCAAGGCGAGCCGTCACCGCGGCGAGGGCCAGTGGGCCGTGGGTCACTTCACGCCGCTCAACGGGAACGAGCAGTTCAAGAAGGACGACGACGGTCTCAATGTGCGGACACGCATTGAGACGATCTACTCGAAGCGCGGCTTCGACTCCATCGACCCGAACGACCTGCGCGGGCGTATGCGCTGGTGGGGCCTCTACACCCAGCGCAAGCCCGGGATCGACGGCGGCAAGACGGCGATCCTGGAGCCGGAGGAGCTGGACGACGAGTACTTCATGCTGCGCGTCCGCATCGACGGCGGCCGGCTCACCACCGAGCAGCTGCGCGTCATCGGTGAGATCTCCGAGGAGTTCGCGCGCGGGACCGCCGACCTCACCGACCGGCAGAACGTGCAGTACCACTGGATCCGTGTCGAGGACGTCCCCGAGATCTGGCGGCGGCTGGAAGCCGTGGGGCTCTCCACCACCGAGGCCTGCGGCGACACGCCCCGCGTCATCCTCGGCTCGCCCGTCGCCGGCATCGCCGAGAACGAGATCATCGACGGCTCCCCCGCCATCGACGAGATCCAGCGCCGCTTCATCGGCAACCCCGACTTCTCGAACCTGCCGCGCAAGTTCAAGTCCGCCATCTCCGGCTCACCGCAGCTGGACGTCGCCCATGAGATCAACGACGTGGCCTTCGTCGGCGTGCACCACCCCGAGCACGGCCCCGGCTTCGACCTGTGGGTCGGCGGCGGCCTCTCCACCAACCCCAAGCTCGGCGTGCGCCTCGGCGCGTGGGTGGCCCTGGAGGACGTGCCGGATGTGTACGGCGGCGTCATCGGCATCTTCCGCGACTACGGCTACCGCCGGCTGCGCAACCGCGCCCGCCTGAAGTTCCTCGTCGCCGACTGGGGCCCGGAGAAGTTCCGCCGGATCCTGGAGGACGAGTACCTGAACCGCAAGCTGTCCGACGGCCCCGCGCCCGAGCAGCCCGCCGGCACCTGGCGCGACCACCTCGGCGTGCACCGGCAGAAGGACGGCCGCTTCTACGTCGGCTTCGCGCCCCGCGTCGGCCGCGTGGACGGCGCCACCCTGACCAAGATCGCCGAGGTCGCCGAGGCGCACGGCTCACAGCGGCTGCGCACCACCGCCGAGCAGAAGATGATCGTGCTCGACATCGAGCAGGACCAGGTCGACTCGCTCGTCGGCGCCCTGGAGGCGCTCGACCTGAAGGTCAACGCCTCGCCGTTCCGGCGCGGCACGATGGCCTGCACCGGCATCGAGTTCTGCAAGCTCGCCATCGTCGAGACCAAGGCGCGCGGCGCCTCGCTCATCGACGAACTGGAGCGCCGCATCCCGGACTTCGACGAGCCGATCACCATCAACATCAACGGCTGCCCGAACGCCTGCGCCCGCATCCAGGTCGCCGACATCGGCCTCAAGGGCCAGCTGGTCCTCGACGACGAGGGCAACCAGGTCGAGGGCTACCAGGTGCACCTGGGCGGCGCGCTCGGTCTCGACGCCGGTTTCGGCCGCAAGGTCCGCGGCCTGAAGGTCACCGCGGACGAGCTGCCCGACTACGTGGAGCGGGTCCTCGGGCGCTTCCAGGAACAGCGCGCGGACGGCGAGCGGTTCGCCGTCTGGGCCGCCCGCGCCGACGAGGAAGCCCTGTCATGAGCGAGCGCGCGGCGCCCTTCTACTGCCCCTACTGCGGCGACGAGGACCTGCGTCCGAACGAGACCGGGCACGGCGCGTGGGAATGCGCGGCCTGCAACCGGGCCTTCCAGCTGAAGTTCCTCGGGCTGCTCGCCCGGGGCGCTCAGCGCACCGACGGAGGGGACGGAACATGAGCACCATCCAGGACCAGCAGCGGCGTACGGAAGACGAGTTGAAGGCCCTCGCCGAGCAGGCCGGGCGCGACCTGGAGGACGCGTCCGCGCTGGAGATCCTCCAGTGGGCGGCCGACACCTTCGGCAAGGAGTTCTGCGTGACCTCCTCGATGGAGGACGCGGTCGTCGCCCACCTCGCCGCGCGGGCCATGCCCGGCGTGGACGTCGTCTTCCTCGACACGGGCTACCACTTCCCGGAGACCATCGGCACCCGCGACGCCGTCGAGGCCGTGATGGACGTCAAGGTCATCACCCTGACGCCGCGCCAGTCGGTGGCCGAGCAGGACGCCGAGTACGGTGCCCGGCTGCACGACCGCGACCCGGACCTGTGCTGCAAGCTGCGCAAGGTCAAGCCGCTCGAAGAGGGCCTGACGGCGTACGCGGCCTGGGCCACCGGGCTGCGCCGCGACGAGTCGCCGACCCGGGCGGACATCCCGGTCGTCGGCTGGGACGAGAAGCGGCGCAAGGTCAAGATCTCGCCGATCGCCCGCTGGACGCAGGACGACGTCGACGCGTACGCCGCCGAGCACGGCGTCCTCACCAACCCCCTCCTGATGGACGGTTACGGCTCGGTGGGCTGCGCTCCCTGCACCCGCCGCCTGGTCGAGGGCGAGGACGCACGGGCGGGCCGCTGGGCCGGCAACGCCAAGACCGAGTGCGGAATCCACGGATGACCGCGGCACAGCAAGAGATTGCGGCACAGCAAGAGACTCAGGAGAACCACGTGAGCGGAGCCACCGTCTGGCTCACCGGCCTGCCGAGCGCCGGCAAGACGACCATCGCGTACGAACTGGCGGGCCGCCTGCGTGAGCAGGGCCGCCGGGTGGAGGTGCTCGACGGCGACGAGATCCGTGAGTTCCTCTCGGCGGGTCTCGGCTTCAGCCGCGAGGACCGGCACACCAACGTGCAGCGGATCGGGTACGTCGCCGAACTCCTCGCCCGCAACGGCGTGCTGGCGCTGGTGCCGGTGATCGCGCCGTTCGCAGACAGCCGTGAGGCCGTCCGCAAGCGTCACCAGGCGAACGGCACCGCGTATGTGGAGGTGCATGTCGCCACTCCGGTGGAGGTGTGTTCCGTACGGGATGTGAAGGGTCTGTACGCCAAGCAGGCGGCGGGCGAGATATCCGGGCTGACCGGGGTCGACGACCCCTACGAGGAGCCCGCCTCGCCCGATCTGCGCATCGAGTCGCAGGACCAGACGGTGCGGGAGTCGGCCGCGGCCCTGCACACGCTGCTCACCGAGAGGGGTCTGGCATGACGACCGTCGCCACTGTGACCGGCGAGGGCACCGACAGCCCGTACGCGCTCAGCCACCTGGACGCCCTGGAGTCCGAGGCGGTGCACATCTTCCGCGAGGTGGCGGGTGAGTTCGAGCGGCCGGTGATCCTCTTCTCCGGCGGCAAGGACTCCATCGTCATGCTGCACCTGGCGCTGAAGGCGTTCGCCCCCGCACCCGTGCCCTTCTCGCTGCTGCACGTGGACACCGGGCACAACTTCCCCGAGGTCATCGAGTACCGCGACCGGGCGGTGGCCGAGCACGGGCTGCGGCTGCACGTGGCATCGGTGCAGGACTACATCGACCGCGGTGTGCTGCGCGAGCGGCCCGACGGGACGCGCAATCCGCTGCAGACCGTGCCGCTCACCGAGAAGATCCAGAGCGAGAGGTTCGACGCGGTTTTCGGCGGCGGGCGCCGGGACGAGGAGAAGGCCCGCGCCAAGGAGCGGGTGTTCTCCCTGCGGGACGAGTTCTCGCAGTGGGACCCGCGCCGCCAGCGGCCCGAGCTGTGGCAGCTCTACAACGGCCGCCACGCGCCGGGCGAGCACGTCCGCGTCTTCCCGCTGTCGAACTGGACCGAGCTGGACGTGTGGCAGTACATCGCCCGCGAACAGATCGTGCTGCCGCAGATCTACTTCGCGCACGAGCGGGAGGTCTTCCAGCGCGCGGGGATGTGGCTGACCGCCGGTGAGTGGGGCGGCCCCAAGGCGGACGAGAGGGTCGAGAAGCGGCTGATCCGCTACCGCACGGTGGGCGACATGTCCTGCACCGGCGCCGTCGACTCCGACGCCACCACGCTGGACGCCGTCATCGCCGAGATCGCCGCCTCGCGGCTCACCGAGCGCGGGGCGACCCGGGCCGACGACAAGATGTCCGAGGCCGCGATGGAAGACCGCAAGCGCGAGGGGTACTTCTAACCATGAGCAACACCACCGCCGCCACCGAGCAGTTGGCCGATTCCTCGGCCACCACCCTGCTGCGGTTCGCGACCGCCGGGTCCGTCGACGACGGCAAGTCCACGCTGGTGGGCCGCCTCCTGCACGACTCCAAGTCGGTCCTGACCGACCAGCTGGAGGCCGTCGAGCGCGTCTCGGCCAGCCGCGGCGCCGACGCCCCCGACCTGGCGCTGCTCACCGACGGGCTGCGCGCCGAGCGCGAGCAGGGCATCACCATCGACGTGGCCTACCGCTACTTCGCCACCGCCCGGCGCCGGTTCATCCTCGCCGACACCCCCGGGCATGTGCAGTACACCCGGAACATGGTCACCGGCGCCTCCACCGCCGACCTCGCCGTCGTGCTGGTCGATGCCCGCAATGGGGTCATCGAGCAGACCCGCCGCCACGCCGCGGTCGCCGCCCTGCTGCGCGTGCCGCACGTGGTCCTGGCCGTCAACAAGATGGACCTCGTCGCCTACGAGGAGCAGGTCTTCGCCGCCATCGCCGAGGAATTCACCTCCTACGCCCGCGAGTTGGGCGTCCCGGAGGTCACCGCGATCCCGATCTCCGCGCTGGCCGGTGACAATGTCGTCGAGCCGTCCTCGAACATGGACTGGTACGGCGGCCCCACCGTCCTGGAACACCTGGAGACGGTCCCGGTCAGCCACGACCTGACCTCCTGCCACGCACGGCTGCCCGTGCAGTACGTGATCCGCCCGCAGAGCGCCGAGCACCCCGACTACCGCGGCTACGCGGGCCAGATCGCCGCGGGCACCTTCCGCGTCGGCGAGTCGGTGACCGTCCTGCCCTCGGGCCGCACCTCGAAGATCACCGGGATCGACCTGCTCGGCAAGGCGGTGGACGTGGCGTGGACACCGCAGTCCATCACCCTGCTCCTGGCCGACGACATCGACATCTCACGCGGCGACCTGATCGTGCCGAGCGGTGACACCCCACCGACCACGCAGGACATCGAGGCGACCGTCTGCCATGTGGCGGACACGCCGCTGGGCGTCGGCCAGCGGGTGCTGCTCAAGCACACCACCCGCACGGTCAAGGCGATCGTCAAGGAGATCCCCTCGCGGCTGACCCTCGACGACCTCTCCCAGCACCCGGAGCCCGGCCGGCTCGTCGCCAACGACATCGGGCGCGTGAAGGTCCGCACCGCCGAGCCCCTGGCGCTCGACGCCTACGCGGACTCGCGGCGCACCGGATCGTTCCTCCTGATCGACCCGGCGGACGGCACGACCCTCGCGGCGGGCATGTCAGGCGACGCGTTCGCCACCGCCCCGGCGCACGCACACCCGGGCGAGACCCCCGCGCCGGCCGACGACGAGGGCTGGGACTTCTGACATGGCGTACGACGTGTTCGCGACCTTCGCGAAAGAGGGCGGCCGCATCGGCAGTGGCGCCCTCGGCAGCGGGCAGGGCGGAGTCGCACGATGTGTGGCGTGACGCCCCCGGCGGGGAAGGCGCGCGCCCACCGCGTGCGCACCCCCTGCCGACCGGCCCGTATGGGCACTGCTGTACGAAGACGAAGACCTGCCGACCTCCCGGCCACGACCTGACGGCGTGAGCCCGGGCCGACGAGAGGAACACCTCCCGTGCCTGCACCGCGTACCCGGCTCGCCACCCTGGCGGCCCTGCCCCTGCTGGCCCTGGCGCTCGGCGCCTGCGGTTACGGCTCCCAGACGACGGACCAGGACGGCAAGTCCAAGGTCGCCGCGGGTGCGAAGAAGATCGACGGCCTGGACAGCGTCCGGATCGGCTACTTCCCGAACCTGACCCACGCCACCGCGCTCGTCGGCAACCGCGAGGGCCTGTTCCAGAAGGAGCTGGGCGGCACGGAGGCGAAGTACTCGCAGTTCAACGCCGGTCCCTCGGAGATCGAGGCGCTGAACGCGGGCTCCATCGACATCGGCTGGATCGGCCCGTCGCCCGCCATCAACGGCTACACCAAGTCCGGGGGGAAGAACCTGCGCATCATCGGCGGTTCGGCCTCCGGTGGCGTGAAGCTGGTGGTGGACCCCAAGAAGATCAAGTCTCTGGACGACGTCAAGGGCAAGAGGATCGCGACGCCGCAGCACGGCAACACCCAGGACGTGGCCTTCCTCAACTGGATCGCGGAGCAGGGCTGGGACGTCGACGCGCAGAGCGGAAAGGGCGATGTGTCGGTGGTCCGCACCGACAACAAGATCACCCCGGACGCCTACAAGTCCGGTTCCATCGACGGCGCCTGGGTGCCGGAGCCGACCGCGTCCAAGCTGGTGGCCGAGGGCGGCAAGGTGCTCCTCGACGAGGCCGACCTGTGGCCGGGCAAGAAGTTCGTGATCACGAACATCATCGTGAAGCAGAGCTTCCTGAAGGAGCACCCGAAGGTCGTCGAGGCCGTGCTGCGCGGCGCCGTGCGGACCAACGCCTGGATCGAGAAGAACCCGGACAAGGCGAAGGCCGCCGCGAACGCCCAGCTCAAGGCGGACTCCGGCAAGGCGCTCCCCGCCGAGGTGCTCGACCCGGCGTGGAAGTCCATCCGGACGACCAACGACCCGCTCGCCGCCACCCTCGAAGCGGAGGCGGACCACGCGGTCAAGGCCGGCCTCCTGGAAGAGCCCGACCTCAAGGGCATCTACGACCTCGGCCCGCTGAACAAGGTCCTCCGGGCCGAGGGCGGCTCCCCGGTCGACGACGCCGGTCTCGGCGTCAAGTAAGCCCGGCAGACGACCAGTTCCCAGGAGGTGACGACCATGGCGACCACCCTCGCCAAGGCCGCGGAGGGCATCCGCGCCGAGACCACGCACGCCGCCCGGATCGAGCACGTATCGAAGTCCTTCACCGGCCCCGCCGGGTCCCAGCTCGTCCTCGACGACATCACGCTCGATGTCGCGCCGGGTGAGTTCGTCACCCTCCTGGGCGCGTCGGGTTGCGGGAAGTCGACGCTGCTCAATCTCGTGGCCGGGCTCGACAAGCCGTCGGCGGGCGCCATCACGACGGACGGCCGCCCGGCCCTGATGTTCCAGGAGCACGCGCTCTTCCCGTGGCTGACCGCGGGCAAGAACATCGAACTCGCCCTGAAGCTGCGCGGCGTACCGAAGGCGGAGCGCCGCCCGAAGGCCGAGGAGCTGCTGGAACTCGTCCGGCTGCACGGCGCGTACGGCAAGCGCGTGCACGAGCTGTCCGGAGGCATGCGCCAGCGCGTGGCACTGGCCCGCGCGCTCGCGCAGGACAGCAAACTCCTGCTGATGGACGAGCCGTTCGCCGCGCTGGACGCGATCACGCGCGATGTGCTGCACGACGAGCTGACCCGCATCTGGCGCGAGACGAACGTCTCCGTCCTCTTCGTCACGCACAACGTCCGCGAGGCCGTGCGCCTCGCCCAGCGCGTCGTGCTCCTCTCGTCGCGGCCCGGCCGGGTGGCGCACGAGTGGCGGGTCGACATCCCGCACCCGCGCCGCATCGAGGACTCCGCCGTGGCGGAACTGTCCGTCGAGATCACCGAACAACTGCGTGGGGAGATCCGCCGCCATGGCCAGCACTGAGACGAAGGAGGCCGGGGACGGTCAGGACCTCGCCGGTCTCGAGGCGGGGCTCGACGCGCTGGAGACGACCGCGGTTCCCGTCCGCACGCCCCTGCGCCAGGTCCTGGTGCAGAAGGTGCTGCCGCCACTCACCGCGGTGCTGCTCGTGTTCGTGGTCTGGCAGGCCCTTGTCTCCTTCAAGGTCGTCGACGATCCGAGCAAGCTGCCCTCGCCGTCCGCGGTCTGGAACGAGGTGCGCGAGGCCTGGCTGCAGGGCACGCTCCTGGACTACATCTGGACATCCGTCTCCCGCGGGCTGCTCGGCTTCGTGTTCGCCCTCGCGATCGGTACGCCGCTCGGCCTGATCGTCGCCCGGGTGCGGTTCATCAGGGCCGCGATCGGCCCGATCCTCTCCGGACTCCAGTCACTGCCGTCCGTGGCGTGGGTGCCGCCGGCCGTGCTCTGGCTGGGCCTGGACAACAAGATGATGTACGCGGTGATCCTGCTCGGCGCCGTGCCCTCCATCGCCAACGGCCTGGTGTCGGGCGTCGACCAGGTGCCGCCGCTCTTCCTGCGCGCGGGCCGCACGCTCGGCGCGACGGGGCTCAGGCACACCTGGCACATCGTGCTCCCGGCGGCGCTGCCCGGCTATCTCGCGGGGCTCAAGCAGGGCTGGGCGTTCTCCTGGCGGTCCCTGATGGCCGCCGAGATCATCGCGTCCTCGCCGGAGCTGGGCGTGGGCCTCGGACAGCTCCTGGAGAACGGCCGCAACGCCAGCTCCATGCCCATGATCTTCCTGGCCATCTTCCTCATCCTGATCGTCGGCATCGCCATCGACCTGCTCATCTTCAGCCCGTTGGAGCGGCGCGTGCTGCGCGGCCGCGGCCTCCTCGTGAAGAGCTGACACGCCATGTACCGACCCGTACTCCTCGTCATCGCCCACGGCAGCCGTGACCCCCGGCACGCCGAGACCGTGCACGCGCTGGTGCGCCGGGTGCGGTCGCTGCGCCCGGGGCTGCGGGTGGAGACGGCCTTCCTGGACTTCAACGCCCCTTCGGTGACCGGGGTGCTGGAGCGGCTCGCGGCCGAGGGCGTACGGGACGTCGTGGCGCTGCCGCTGCTGCTGACGCGCGCGTTCCACGCGAAGGCGGACATCCCCGGGGTGCTGCGCGCGGCGCCCGCCGCCCTGCGCATCCGCCAGGCGGCGGTCCTCGGGCCTTCACCGCTCCTCCTCTCGGCCTTGGAGCGGCGGTTGTACGAGGCGGGGCTCGACCCCGCCGACAAGTCCTCGACCGGGGTCGTGCTGGCCTCGGCGGGGTCATCGGACCCGGAGGCGATCGCAGTGATCGCTGAAATCGCGCGGGAGTGGCGGCTCACCGGTTGGTGTGCCGTGCGGCCTGCGTTCGCCTCCGCATCTCTGCCGCGCACCGAGGACGCCGTGCGCGCACTGCGTGCCGTGCCGGGCGTACGTCAGGTGGCCGTCGCGCCCTACGTCCTCGCGCCCGGGTTCCTGCCGGACCGTATCGCGCGGGGCGCGGCGGGGGCCGACGTACTTGCGGACGTCCTCGGTCCGGCGCCCGAGGTGGCGCGGCTGCTGGTACGGCGCTACGACGAGGCGTACGCGCCGGACGCCTGCCCTGTTGCTCCTCTGGCGCGGATTCCCGCACTGGCCTAGCTTGTGGGTTCATGACCCCGAGCCGTTCCCGCACGCTGTGGCTGCGGACCGAACCCCTGCACGCGGTGATCTACTTCGAGGAGCGCTGCCGCGGCCTCGGCCGGGCGGTGGGCCTCAAGGGCTTCTGGATGGGGTACTTCGCCGGCCGTACCGCCCCGATGGGCCGCGTGGGGCCCGGCGTCGCGTCGGCGGCGCTCGGTGTCTTCGCGCCGGGCATGGTGGCGCGCGCCCTGCCCTCGGCGTGGGAGTACGCCTCACCGGACCGGGTCGTCGAGGAGCGGGCCCGCCTCGCGGCCCGTGCCCTGCGCCAACTCCTGCCGGACATCGCCATATTGACGACGTCGGCCAATCCGCCGTTGACCGCGCTCGTCGCGGACGCCCCGCCGCTCGCCCGCCCGCTGTTCGCCGCCAACCGCGATCTGGCGGACCGCGCGGATCCGGTCGAGCGTCTTTGGCAACTGGCCACATGCGTACGGGAGTTCCGGGGGGACGCGCATATCTCGGTCCTCGCCGACCACGGGCTCGACGCCCGCGAGGCCCTGGCGCTCGCCGCCGCGACGGGCAGGGTGGACGCGGCCCGCATCCGCCAGGACCGCGGGTGGAGCGAGGAGGAGTGGGAGGTCTCCGTGGACCGTCTGCGCGGCCGGGGGCTCATCGACCCGGCGGGCCGGGTGACGGACCGGGGGATGACGGAACGAGAGTTGATCGAGGACGACACGGACCGTCTGACGGACCGGCTGCTGCGCCCGCTCCCCGCCCCGGTCCTCGACAACCTCCTCGCCACCCTCCATCCGGCGTCCCGTGCCGTCCAGAACTCCGGCATCGTGCCCTACCCCAACCCCATCGGGCTCCCCCGCACGGTGGGGTAAACCGCTTGCCTCACTCCCCTCTCGCCCCTACCGTCACGCGGATGACACCCGAACTGCGGTCCGAACGCCTCGCCCTCTCCGCCTACGCCACCGCCGACGAGGCGGACTTCGTGGCGCTGTTCCAGGACGAGGCCGTGGGCCGCTGGTTCGGGGACGGGATGCAGAGCGCGGCGGAGGACCGCGCACTGTTCGGGCGGATATTCGACCTCGTCTACGCCGAGGAGCGCTTTCCCGTGTGGGCGGTCCGGCACGAGGGCCGCTATGTCGGGCACGCCGAGATCAAGCCCTCGCCCGAGACCTGGCTCGACGGTCACGAGATCGTCTACGGCCTGACCAGACAGACCTGGGGCCTCGGGCTCGGGACCGAGCTGGCGCGGCTCCTGACCTCGTACGGACACGAGTCCCTGGGCCTCACCGAGGTGCACGCCACCGTGGACTCGGAGAACACCGCCTCCCTCGCCCTCCTCAAGCGCCTCGGCTACACCCAGGCACGCGAGGTGCCGGAGGAGAACGGCAGGACCACGCTGCTGCTCACCTCACGGCTTCAGGGCCCGCCTCACGGGTCATCTCCACGAGTCGGGTGACGGTGTTCCAGTTGCGGGTGGTGGCGATGAGGCCCTTGTTCAGGGCGGGTCTCGACAGCTGCTCGCCGAGCTTGGAGCGGCCGAGCCCTTCGGGCGCGTACAGATAGAGGGCGCGGTCGCCGAGCCTGAACTCCTCGGGGAGGAAGGCGGGTTGGTCGATGGCGGCGAAACGGGTCGCGTCGACCGGCGCGGAGAAGTAGGTGACGTGGAGCTGCTTCGCCTCAAGGTCGGCCGCGGGGAACGGGCACGCGTCCGCCACCGCCCGCAGATACGTGCCGTCGCGCACCAGCACGTCGACGGCGAAGCCGAAGTGCTCCTCGATCGCCGTCCGCAGCTCGGCGGCGAGTGAGTCCTCGTCGCCCCGGTCCGCGGTGAAGACCGCGTTGCCGCTCTGCAGATACGTCTGTACGCCGCCGTGCCCGAGCCCTTGCAGGAGGGTGCGCAGCTGTGCCATGGGGACCTTCTTGTGGCCGCCCACGTTGATGCCGCGCAGGAGCGCCGCGTAGGTCTTGGTCGTCATGCGCACACCATAAAGCGGCCGTCGTGCCCCGTGGGGGTGGGCACGACGGCCGCGGTTCGGCGGGCGGTGAGGGTTACTCGACGATCTTCAGGAGCTTGTTGGGCGTGCCCGCGCTCGGGTTGGAGATCTTGTCGGGGGTGGCGCCGTCGGTCAGGGCTTTGGCGACGTCCGCGGGCTTGGCGTCCGGGTGGGCGGCGACGTAGACGGCGGCGGCGCCCACAACGTGCGGGGTCGCCATTGACGTACCGGAGATGGTCTTGGTGGCGTCGTCACCGGTGTTCCAGGCGGAGGCGATGTCCGAGCCCGGGGCGTAGATGTCCACGGCGGAACCGAAGTTGGAGAAGTCCGACTGCTCGTCGTCCTTGGTGGAGGAGGCGACCGTGATGGCCTCCTTCACGCGGGCCGGGGAGCCCTGGGAGGCGTCGGCCGACTCGTTGCCCGCGGCCACCGCGAAGGTGACGCCGGAGGCGATGGCCTTCTGGACGGCGGCGTCGAGCGCTTCATCCGCTCCGCCGCCGAGGCTCATGTTGGCGACGGAGGGGCCCTGGTGGTTCTTGGTGACCCAGTCGATGCCCGCGACGACCTGCTCGGTGGTGCCGGAGCCCTGGTCGTCCAGGACGCGGACGGCGACGATCTTCGCCTTCTTGGCGACGCCGTGCGACTCACCGGCGATGGTCCCGGCGACGTGCGTGCCGTGGCCGTTGCCGTCGTCGGCGTTGTCGTCGTTGTCGATGGCGTCGAAGCCGGAGGTGGCGCGGCCGCCGAAGTCCTTGTGGCTGACGCGGACACCCGTGTCGATGACGTACGCGGTGACGCCCTCGCCGGCGGCGTCCGGGTAGGTGTACTTGCTGTCGGCGGCGGTGTCCGCCTGGTCGATGCGGTCAAGGCCCCACGACGGCGGGTTGTCCTGGGTGGCGTCGATGGTGAACTTCTTCGACTGGACGACCTTGCCGACGGCCGGGTCGGCGGCCAGGCGCTTGGCCTCGGTCTCGCTCAGGCCCTTGGCGGAGAAGCCGTTGATGGCGGAGGAGTAGTTCCGCTTCAGCTCGCCGCCGTACTCCTCGGCGAGGTCGGACTTGGCGTCCTTACCGGCCTTCTCGTCGAGCATCACGATGTAGCTGCCGGCGACGGCGCCCTTGGCGTCCGCGCCGTAGACCTTGCCCTCGGCGGGGGTGGCCGCACCGGCGAAGGAGGTGGCGAAGACCGTCGCGCCGACCGCGGTGGCGGTGGTGGCTATCGCGGCGGTGAGCTTCATCGTGCGGGCACGCTTGTGAGTTGCCATGAAGAGGGGTCTCCTCAGTGCTGTGTGGGGGGATGTGGGGGGTATTCAGCTGTCTTGCCAGGAGGTGCCGTGACGACAAGTTCGCCGCGACGCGCCCTGACGCCCGGAAGATCTCCGGGTGTTGGGACGAAACCCTGACCGATTGACGCGCGCAGATCAATACCTACATACAGCTGTGACTTGTTCAACAAGCTTTCGTAATAACAAAGGGGACCTGGAGCATCGGAACGGACATCTCGCCGCCCAAACGTTCCAACTCCGGGTAACAGCAAGCTCTTTGCACCCCACGAGCCCCACGCGTAACGCCGTACGTGCGACGCCGGGGCGGGACACGAAGCCGGGCGGGCTGGAGATTCCAGCCCGCCCGGCGGTGTACGTACGGAGCGCGGACTATGCCGCGGCGGGGACCTTCTGCTCCTCGAAGGAGTCGATGGTCCGCGTGAAGTCCCTCGTCGAGAGCAGCAGCTTGTAGATGATGGCCAGTTCGAAGACGAGCAGGAGCGCACCGGAGACGATCGTCGCGGGCACCACCACGTCGAAGAGCGGGCCGATCATGAAGACGCCCATCTGGAACTCGATACCGCTCACAAGGTGCGCGCGTATGCGGTGGCGCAGCAGGAACGAGCGGGCCCGCAGATAGGCGGGGAACTTCCGCCGGAACTCCTGGTGCAGGTCGATCACCTGGGGCCTGGGGGCGGCCGGCGCCGCCTCCCCGTCGGCACCGGTCCCCTCGGCCGGCTCCACGTCGTACGCCGCCTCGCCCGCCGCCCGCTGGAGGTCCTGCTCGATGTCCGCCGAGGGGTTGTCGCGCAGCAGGTCCTCCATGAAGGCCAGCTCCGCCTGGTTCTGCGCGCGCCGCGCGGCCCGCATGCGCGACTTGATCTGCTTGCGCATGGAGTGGCGGATCTTGAAGATCTCCAGCGAGTTGATGTAACGCAGGGTGTCCAGCGCCACGACGGCGAGCGCCAGCCAGATGTAGAGGGTGTCGCCCGTGCGGTCGTACTGGCCGCCCATCAGGGCGACGCCGCACACCATGACGCGGATGCGGTCGAAGACGAAGTCGAGCCAGGCGCCGAAGACCGAGCCCTGGCCGGTGAGCCGGGCGATCTTGCCGTCCATGCAGTCGAGGATGAAGCTGAGGTGGTAGACGACGGCGCCGAGAGCGAGCCATTTCCAGTCGCCCAGCGCGAAGCACGCGGCGGAGCCGAGACCGAGAAGGAACGCGCCCCACGTGATCTGGTTGGGCGTGATTCTCGTACGCATCGCGGTGGACCGCACGAGCGGCGTGGCGACCGGGTCGACAAGCAACACGGTCCACCACGCGTCGCGCTTCTTCTGAGTGATGCGGCGCACCTCGGCGAGGGGCGGTATGTCTCGACGCATGGGGGTCAACTTCCTGACATTCGACGAAAGTTCATCTCACGCTAGGGAGGAGTTCACGCAAGGTACAAGATCTACGCTGTGCAACCTTTCACGGGGGGTAACGGTCATCCATGCGGGATGAGTCGATGGCCCTACCAGGACAGTGCCGCGTTACCTCAGCGTTACCGCGCCTCGTTGTAGCGCCGCAGATACTCCGCGAACCGCGCCAGATCGGGCCCGTCCCACTCCGCGAGGCGTTCCTGGAACGCGACCCGGCGCGCGGCGGCGACCTGCACCAGCACGTCATGGCCACGGTCAGTGAGGTGCAGCACATGGACCCGGTGATCGGCCGGGTCGAGCCGCCGTTCGACGAGCCCGGCCTTCTCCAGCGCGCCCACCTGCCTGCTGATCGTCGACTTGTCGAGGGTGTAGTGCGCGGCCAGGTCGGTGGCCCGGCAGCCGCCCTGGTCCTCCAGGTGGCCGAGCAGGGTGAACGAGACGAGGGACAGCTCGGGGTGCATGCGCCCGGCGGTGGCCCGCGCGCGCCGGGCGAAGGCCGTCATCTCGCGCTGAATGATCTCGATTGACTCGTCCCGAACGTCGGGTTGGGGACTGTCTCGATCGGTCACGATTTCTCCCTCTCCGCGAATGGTTGTAGAGTACAACATCAGGGTCAGTTGTATATGCCAACCAATCTCGATCAATCGGAGCACTTCCCATGTCCGCCACCGCGGAAGCCGCACCCCGAACCCGCGACGTGCTGCGCCACGTCCTCCTCCATCTGGTGACGCCCCTGCTGATGTGCCTCGGCATGGGCCTCGCCTACATGGGCGCGTTCGTGACGCCCGAGCCGAACGACATGCCGATCGCCGTCGTCGGCTCGGGCCCGCGGACGCAGGTCCTGGCGCAGACCGTCAAGGACAAGGCGGGCGACGCGCTCGACGTGCGCACCCTCGCCGACCGCGAGCACGCCGTCGACGCGCTCAAGTCCCTGGACATCGCGGGGGCCTACGTCCCCGACGCCAAGTCGCCCGAGCTGATCGTGGCCTCCGCCGGGTCCGACATGAGTTCGCTGGCGGTGCAGAAGATCTTCACGCCGGTCGCGGCGGAGCAGGGCGTCCCGCTCAAGGTCACCGATGTCGCGGCGCCGGTCGCCGACGACCCCACGGGCCAGGGCCTGTTCTTCCTGCTCGTCGCGGTCAGCATCGGCTCCTACGCGTCCGTGGCCGTGCTCGGCGCGGCGGGCGCGGGGCTGCGGATGCGGGTCCGCGCGGGCCTCGTCGTCGGTGTCTCCTTCGCCGTCAGCCTGATCGGCGCGGCGCTCGCGGGGCCGGTCTTCCACCTCGTGCACCAGGGCCTGTGGGGCGTATGGGCGATGTCCTGGCTCTACTCGGCCGGGGTCCTGTTCATCGGCGTGGGACTGCATACGTTCCTCAAGCGCTGGACGACGCTGACGATGATGGTGCTCTTCGTGATGCTCAACTTCACGACGTCCGGCGGTCTCTTCCGGCCCGAACTCCAGAACGGCTTCTTCGGCTCGCTGCACTCCTTCTGGAACGGCGCGGGCTTCGTCGAGGGCATCCGCGGCCACCTCTACTTCGGCGGCCACGACCTCGGGCGGCATGTCGTGACGCTGCTCGCGTGGCTGGTGCTCGGGCTGCTGCTCGTCGGCGTCGCGGCGCTCTGGGAGCGGCGGCAGCGGACCGCGGCGGCCCCTGCCACGGCCCCGCGCGCGGCCGTCGGCGGGCGGGAGACCCAGGAAGAGGAGATGGAGGAGTCGGTCGCGGTGTGACGTCCCAGCGCGGCGGCGCGCTCGTCGCCCGGGAAAGACCGCGCAGGAAAGAGCGGGCGGCGGCAACCTCACGGTGCCGTGGGCCGTCTACCTGGGTGAACGACGGTGGACGACAGTGGACGACGGTGAGCGAGCGGACGGAGGCGACGCCATGGACCGCCCGTACGCGGGGAGCGACCGCCTCCTCCCGCGCCGCCCCGCCGTGCTCGCGTCCGCGGTGGCCGTCTGCCTCGCCCTCTCGTTGTGCGCCGTCTACCTCACCCTGTCGGCATGCGCCGCGACGACCCCGGACGCACCCGTCCGAGAGCCCGAACACCGTCTCCTCGAACAGTTCCGCTCCTGGGCCCGCGACGCCGACGAGTCCCGCACCGCCCGCCACGCACAAGCCCTGGCAACGGTCGAACTCACCGGCACCGACAAGGCGTACGACTACGACGTCGAAGTGAGGACCGATCTCCCCGCCGGGTCGGCCACCGCCGACGACCTCACCGCGCTCATGCGTACCTGGTGGGACGGCGACGACGGCGACGGCACCGCGCGCGACCTCGTACTGCTCGACGTACGCGGAGACCGCCTCGCCCACAGGCGCCTGTGACCTCGCCATCCCGCCCCCTCAGGAGC
>NZ_WMBF01000832.1:0-1301 GCF_019400875.1 Streptomyces anatolicus
CGCCCCGACCGCGCTCAAGAAGGCCCTGACCACCCCGCTCCTGTACTTCTTCATCCTCGGAGACGTGCTCGGCGCGGGCGTGTACGTCCTCGTCGGCCAGGTCGCCGCCGACTCCGGGGGCGCCGTATGGGTGCCGCTGGTCGTGGCCCTGTGCCTGGCGCTGCTTACGGCCGCCTCGTACGCCGAACTGGTCACCAAGTACCCGCGCGCGGGCGGCGCGTCCCACTACACGACGCTGGCGTACGGCCCCTTCGCGGGGTTCGTCGCCGGGTTCTGCATGCTGGCCGCGGGGATCGTCTCCGTCGCCGCGCTGGCCCGGGGGTTCGCCGGTGACTACCTGACCGAGTTCGTCACGCTCCCGGTCGTCCTGGTCGTGATCGTCTTCCTGGCCGCCCTCGCGCTCCTGAACGCGCGCGGCATCAGGGAGTCGACACGCGCCAACGCCGTCGCCACGGTCGTCGAGGTGAGCGGCCTGCTGATCGTGATCGGGCTCGGCCTGTGGATCGTGCTGCGCGGCGACGGCGACCTGGGCAGGCTCACGGAACTGGGTACGGAGAGCCACGGCCCCGCGGCCGCGGTGCTGAGCGGGGCGGTCCTCGCGTACTACTCGTTCGTCGGGTTCGAGACGTCGGTGAACGTGGCCGAGGAGACCCGGGACCCGCGCCGCTCGTACCCGCGGGCGCTCTTCGGCGCCCTGGTCACCGCGGGCGCGGTGTACGCGCTGGTGGGAGCGGCCGCCGCGGCCGCCGTGCCGACCGGGACGCTGGCCGAGTCCAGCGGGCCGCTGCTGGAGGTCGTGCGGGCGGCGGGCGGCGTCCCGACGGAGCTGTTCAGCGCCATCGCGCTGGTGGCGGTCGCCAACGGCGCGCTGCTCACCGGCATCATGTCGTCGCGCCTCGCCTACGGCATGGCGCGGGACGGCCTGCTGCCCGGGTTCCTGACGAAGGTGCTGCCCGGGCGCCGCACGCCGTGGGCCTCGATCGCCGCGACGACGGCCCTGTCCCTGCTGCTCGCGCTCACCGGCGACGTGGCCACGCTCGCGTCGACGCTGGTGCTGCTCCTGCTGGTGGTCTTCTTCCTCGTCAACACCTCGGCCCTGGTGCTGCGCCGCGACAAGGCCGCCCGGGACCACTTCCGGGCGCCGACGGTGGTGCCGCTGCTCGGCGCGGCGTCCTGCGTCGCGCTCGCGACCCAGATCGAGCGTGAGGTGTGGGTGAGGGGCCTGATCGTGCTCGCCGTCGGCGTGGTGTGCGGCGCGGTCGCTGCGGCACGGCTGCGGCGGCGCGGCTGAGCGGGGGGGG
>NZ_WMBF01000833.1:0-1293 GCF_019400875.1 Streptomyces anatolicus
GGCCCGGCTCGGGCTCCGGTGGGGGCGGGACGATCTCCTCGGCGGTGTAGCCCAGCTTCTCGACGAGGGCGATCAGCTGGGCGACCTCGACTCCGTCGGCGTAGGTGACCTTCGCCTTCTCCGTGGCGAGGTTGACCGAGGCGGCGGTCACGCCCGCCACGCGGTTCAGCTTCCGCTCGATGCGGGAGGAGCAGGAGGCGCAGGTCATCCCGCCGACGGCGAGTTCGACCTGGGAGACGCCGGAGGCCCCGGAGGCATCGGGGACAGCCGAGGCATCAGGGGCAGCGGAGACTTCGGAGACTTCCGTCATGACTCTTTCGTACACCTCTGGGCTGGTGAAACGGCAACGGGCCCCGTGGTGTCGGCGCCGACACCACAGAGCCCGGATTACCGGCGGGTCGCCGGTCAGGCCTTGGCGCCGACCAGTTCGTAGCCCGCCTCGTCGACCGCGGCGCGCACCGCGGCCTCGTCCAGCGGGGCCTCGGAGACGACGGGGACCTGGCCGGTGGCGGCGACGGCCTTGACGGAGGTGACGCCCGCGATCTCCGAGATCTCGGCGGAGACGGCGCCCTCGCAGTGGGCGCAGGTCATCCCCGCCACCTCGTACACCGTGGTGACGGCGCCCTGCGGGGCCTCGGCGGAGCCGGAGTGGCAGGAACCGCTGGGGGAGCAGCAGGAGCCGGTCGTCTCGGACGCGGCCTGGGGAAGCTCGGTCTGGGCGCTCATGTCGTTCTCCTCGGAAAGGCGTGTGTACGTATGCGACGTGTGTGCGTGTGCGACGCGTGTACGTATGCGACGTAACGTGCGGGAGGGGGTCCCGGAGTCCCCTGGACCCCCTGACACTCAACACACTATACCCCTAGGGGGTATTTCTCAACGCGACCCGGAGGCGGCCCGGGCGCGCTCGCGGGGCGTCAGCCTCTGCGTCCGCGGTTGCCGGGACGGGCCGCCACCCAGGCGCGGATCGTGTCCGCGTACCAGAAGGGCTTGCCGCTCTCCACGTGGTCGGGGTCGGGCAGTAGTCCGTGCTTGCGGTAGGAGCGCACGGTGTCGGGCTGCACCCGGATGTGCGCGGCGATCTCTTTGTACGACCAGAGCCTGCGGTCGGTCATCGTGGCACCTCCCTGCGTGCGCCCAGGGCGGCCGGAGAGGCCGACGGGGGAACTGGGCGCGACGCGCGGCGATCATTCAGCCTGTGCCCGGTGAACGACGCAGAGTGACCGCTGGGGCCCGGCTGTGGACCGGCTGTGACGTAAGGGCCGCGTACGTGAGACATGTGTGACAGGAAAAGAG
>NZ_WMBF01000112.1:0-16608 GCF_019400875.1 Streptomyces anatolicus
GTCCTGGAGCGGGGCGAGCTTGTCGGGGCCGTAGAAGCGGGCGAAGCCGGGAATGAAGTCGTGCACGGCCCGCGCGCCCTCGACGCGCGCCTTCACCTCGTCGGGGAGGTTGTCGTACGCGGCCGCCATGTCGGCCCACATCGTGTCCCCGCCGTACGGCGGCACCTCGCGCAGCTGCAACACCGCGCCGAGGGCCGGGCGTTCGCGGAAGGTGACATCCGCGTGCCAGACGTTCTCGTACGTGGGGACCGCGCTGCCCCCTTTGTCGAACCGGACGACGTCGTCGGCGGAGCCGCGCGCGAGCAGCGGATTGGTCTCCAGCTCGCCCCAGTGGAGGGCGAAGGCGCGCTGCTGCTCGGCCGTGATGCCCGCGCCGCGGAAGAACAGCACCTTCCACTCCAGCAGGGCGCGGTTCAGCTCCTCGCGCAGGGCGGGGGTGAGGGGCCGCGCGAGATCGACGCCGCGGATCTCGGCGCCGATGAGGCGCCCCTGGGGCACCACGTCGATCAGCTCGTAGGGCCGCTCATGCCATCCCTCGGGGACGCGGCGCAGGATGCGGCGGCCTTCATACATGCCGTCGGCGGGGACGCGGGCTTCGCGCAGGGTGGCCGGGGAGAGAGGGGCGCGGTCGGTGACAGCCATAGGGAGGTGATCCTTCGGGAAGCGAGAGCGGGCGGGCGGGAGTGCCCCCGCACCAGGGGTGCCGAGGCGGACTTCCGTACAGCTAGCGGCCCGATCGCTCGCACCCGCACCGCCACGGGACGTTGAACGTCCGTGCGACGGCGGTCAGGTGCTGGATCATGGTGGACATTGTGGGGCGCGGCCCGCCCCTGGTCAACCGCCACAGGACTACGTACTGAGTAAGGGAGTTGGGACGATGGCGAGGCGCGCGTCCGCCGGAGTCCGCCCCGGCGGGCAGTGGCGTGCGCCACCCGCCCGCCGCCCGGCCCTCCGCATGGCGCATGATCGTGGCACAGAGCCATCCGCACCACTGGATCCGTTCCACCCAGAGAGGACCTCCCCATGGAAGACCGCTTCGACGTCGTCGTGCTCGGAGCAGGACCCGGCGGCTATGTGGCCGCCATTCGCGCCGCCCAGCTGGGCAAGCGCGTAGCGGTCGTCGAAGAGAAGTACTGGGGCGGTGTCTGCCTCAACGTCGGCTGCATCCCGACCAAGGCGCTGCTGCGCAACGCCGAGCTTGCCCACCTCTTCACGCGCGAGCAGAAGACGTACGGCATCAAGGTCGACGGCACGGTCTCCTTCGACTACGGCGAGGCGTTCAACCGCAGCCGCACGGTGGCGGACGGCCGCGTCAAGGGCGTCCACTTCCTGATGAAGAAGAACGGCATCACGGAGTTCGACGGGCGCGGCACGTTCCTGGACGCGAACACCCTCCAGGTGGCGAAGTCCGACGGCACGACCGCCACCATCGGCTTCGAGAACTGCATCATCGCGACGGGCGCCACGCCCCGCCTGCTCCCCGGCACCAGCCGCAGCGAGCGCGTGGTGACGTACGAGGAGCAGATCCTCGCCGACTCCCTGCCGGACTCCATCGTGATCGCGGGCGCGGGCGCGATCGGCATCGAGTTCGCCTACGTCCTGCACAACTACGGCGTGAAGGTCACCATCGTCGAGTTCCTGGACCGCGTCGCCCCGCTGGAGGACGCGGACGTCTCCAAGGAGCTGGCGAAGCAGTACCGCAAGCTCGGCATCGACGTGCTGACCTCGACGCGCGTGGAGTCGATCGACGAGTCGGGCGAGCAGGTCAAGGTGACCGTCACCGGCAAGGACGGCAAGCAGCAGATCCTGGAGGCGGACAAGGTCCTTCAGGCCATCGGTTTCGCGCCGAACGTCTCCGGCTTCGGTCTCGAGGCGACGGGCGTGGCGCTCACCGAGCGCGGTGCGATCGACGTCGACGGCCGCTGCCGTACGAACGTCCCGCACATCTACGCCATCGGTGATGTCACGGCGAAGCTGATGCTGGCGCACACCGCCGAGGCCATGGGCGTGGTCGCCGCGGAGACCCTCGCGGACGCCGAGACGATGGAACTCGACTACCCGATGATCCCGCGCGCCACCTACTCCCAGCCGCAGATCGCGAGCTTCGGCTGGACGGAGGCGCAGGCCAAGGAGAAGGGCTTCGACGTCAAGGTCGCGAAGTTCCCGTTCCAGGCCAACGGCAAGGCGCACGGCCTCGGCGACACCGTCGGTTTCGTCAAGGTCATCAGCGACGCGAAGTACGGCGAGATCATCGGCGCCCACCTGATCGGCCCCGACGTCACCGAACTGCTGCCCGAGCTGACCCTGGCCCAGCAGTGGGACCTCACCGTCCACGAGGTGGCGCGCAACGTCCACGCGCACCCGACGCTGGGCGAGGCCGTCAAGGAAGCGGTGCACGGCCTGGCCGGGCACATGATCAACTTCTGACGTCCGCCGGGCGCCCCGCCACGACGCGGGTGGCCGGAATCCGGTCGCTCGAGTGGCGGGGCCGCCTGACCCGTCGGATGCTGGGCGGAACACGACTGTGATGCCTCGGGGGCGAGGAGAGGCAGTAGCCGATGTTCTCTGGTCTGGGCCGGTTCGTGGTCCGCCGCCCTTGGTGGATCATCCTGGCGTGGGTGGTGGTGGCGGGCGCGGTGATCTCGCTGGCGCCGAAGCTCACCTCCAGCAGCGACGAGGCGAGTTTCCTTCCCGGCCACTACGAGTCGATCCGCGCGGCCGACGTGCAGGAGAAGGAGTTCCCCAAGCAGCGGAACGTCGCCGCGATCATTGTCTTCGAGCGTTCCGACGGCGAGAAGCTGACCGCCGCCGACTCCGCCGACGTCGACCGGGTCTCCAAGGATCTCCAGGCGAAGAAGATCCCGGGAGTGCAGGCCGTCGTACCCGGCGAGGTCTCGCCCAACAAGCTCGTGCGGACGTCGGTCATCGCCATGCCGAGGATCACCGACCCCGAGGACACCTCGCAGCAGGACGCGGTGGAGCGGCTGCGCTCCGATCTCGGGCCGGAGCTGAAGGGCACGGACCTGTCGGCCGGGATCACCGGCACCGCGGCCCAGGCGCTCGACGAGAGAGACGCGTCCGAGCGGGCGGGCATGCTCGTCGGAGTCGGCACGATCGTGATCATCATCGCGCTGCTGCTTGTCATCTTCCGCAGCCCCATCATCGCGCTGCTGCCCGTCGTCCTCATCGGACTGGTCTCGCCGATGGCGACCGGCCTGATCGCCTCCGCCAACAAGGCGTTCGACATGAAGGCGGACTCCTCCATCCAGGAGCTGCTGACCGTCGTCCTGTTCGGCGTCGGCACGGACTACATCCTCTTCCTCCTCTTCCGCTACCGGGAGGCGCTGCGGGCGGGCGAGGATCCCAAGAGCGGCATGGTGCACGCCGTGGAGCGGGTCGGCGAGGCCATCACATCGGCGGCGGGCGCCGTCATCGTCGCCTTCGCCGCGCTCACGCTCTCCTCGCTCGGCATGCTGCGCTCGATGGGTCCCGCGCTCGCCATCGCGGTCTTCGTGACGCTGCTCGCCGGTCTCACCCTCGTACCCGCCGTGGTCTCGTTGCTCGGCGCGAAGGTGTTCTGGCCGTCGAAGTCCTGGCAGCGGGAGCCGCACGGCACCGGGTTCGCCCGGCTCGGCACGTCGATCGCGCGCAAGCCCGCGGTGTGGGCGGTCGTCTCGGCCGTGTTCATGGGCGCGCTGGCCCTCGGCGCGTTCGGCTACAAGGCCAACTTCGACCTCGCCGGGTCCTCGCTGCCCAAGGAGAAGGAGTCGATGGTCGCCATGGAGGACCTCCAGCGGGGGTTCCCTGCGGGCACCACCGACCCGACCTCCGTCTACCTCTCCTCGACGACCGACGAGCCGGTGACCGGGCGGCAGGCCGCCGCCTTCCGCGAACGGCTCGCCGATGTCCGGGGCGTGGGCGAGGTGGCGGCGCCACGGCTGAGCCCGGACCGTACGACGGCCGCGTACTCGGTGATCCTCTCCGACCCGCCGGCCTCCGACAAGGCCCTGTCGACCGTCAAGGACCGGCTGCGGCCCGCCGCCCACGAGGAAGCGCCGGACGGCTCGCGGGCGCTGGTCGGCGGCACGACGGCGGTGTACGTCGACATCAACAAGGCGGTGGACCGGGACTATTCGGTGGTCTTCCCGGTGGCGGCCCTCGCCATCATGGTGATCCTCGGCCTGCTGCTGCGTTCCCTCGTGGCGCCGTGGTATCTGATGCTGTCGGTCGCGCTCGGCTTCGGCGCGACGCTCGGTGCGACCTCGCTTCTCTTCCAACAGCTCGGCAGCCAGCCCGGGTTGATGTTCATGCTGCCGGTGATCATGTACTTGTTCGTGGTCGCGCTCGGCACGGACTACAACATCCTCATGGTGTCGCGGCTCCGCGAGGAGGCCCGCGAGGGCCGCGACCCGCACGACGCGGCGGGCACGGCGGTACGGCACTCCGGCCCGACGATCGGCTCGGCGGGCGTGATCCTCGCGGGTACGTTCGCCACGCTGATGCTGGCGGGCAACTCGACCCTCTCCCAGATGGGTTTCTCCCTCTCCTTCGGCATCCTCATCGCCGCGTTCATCATGGCGACGGTCTTCACCCCCGCGCTGACGGCGCTCATCGGGCACGCGGCCTGGTGGCCGGGGCACGGGGACGAGAGGCGGAACGGGCGCGGCGGGTCCGCGCCGCCGGACCCGGACGAGGAACGCCTCGGAGGCGTGACGCGCAGCAGATGAGAGGCGGGGGTCACGCGGACTCCTCGGCCCGTACGATCCCGGTCAGCGTCCCGCTCAGTGCCACGCACACCACGCCCGCGCCGACGGCCAGGCACACCCGGGCGACTCCGAATCCGGCCGCCCCCGCGGTGACGGCGGCGGCCCCCAGCGGGCCGAGCGAGTAGTGCGTGGTCCAGAACGCCGCCGTGACCCGCCCCAGGAGGTGACCGGGCGTGACCTCCTGACGCAAGGACATGGAGCAGATGCCGGCGACGCCGGTGGCGAGCAGTGCGCAAGGGCCTCGGTTTCGGCGCGGGTTGGGTCGGCGCCACCGCGCTGGGCGGAGTCGCCGTCGGCTGTCTCGGACTCACCGACAGCGTGCCGGTGATCGGCGCGCTCTCGGCGGGCATGCCGACGGCGGCGGGTGGCGGTGTCGGGCGCGGTCGGACGAGGAGGAGTCCGGCAGCGGACACCGCGAAGGTGGCGGCGTCGATGCCGATGGCGGCCACGGGCCCGGACGCCGCCGCGACGAAGCCCGCGAGCGTGGGTCCGCCGACCGTCGCCACCGCGTAGGAGCCGAAGAGGTGGGCGTTGGCCCTGGTGATCTGGTCGGGCTCGACGATGGCGGGCACCACGGCCACGTATGTCACCTGGAAGAGCATCGCGAAGCCGCCGGTGAGCGGAACGCCCGTGTAGCTAAGCCACATCGGGGTCGCGAAGAGCCAGACCAGCGGGATCAGCGCGTACAACAGGCAGCGCGCCACGTCGGCGAGCATCAGGAGTCCGCGCCGGTCGAACCGGTCGGCGATCACACCGGCGAAGAGTCCCGTGACGATCGACGCGAGGCCCGTCATTCCGGTGACCAGACCCATCTGGACGACGGAGCCGGTGCTGTGCTTCGGGGAAGCTCAGGACGATCCTGTCGGCGCCGGACCGCGCGAACGCCCCCGCCTGCCGCTCCCCTCCGTCGGCCCGGACGTGAACGTTAGAGCAAGTTGCCATTTCGCGGAAAGTGTGAGCACAACCCCATGCACCCCCGCGCCCTCATTGCTCACAGCTCGAACGGAAATGCAAGTTAAATCCATAAACCCAAAAAAGTCGGCAGCCTAGGAAAGAGCGAGAAAAGTCAAGTTCGTGATCGACGGCGCTTACATTCATCTCACACTGCCTCTACCAGCGTCTTTTGAGTGTTAGGGTTTCCTCTTGTCCCGAGCCGGGCCGCCTTTTCGTCGGCGCCCCGCTCGGCTTGCGCAGCGCTGATCCGCTCCTTTGCGACGGGTCACCGCAGCCCCTCACACCGGAATAGAAGAAGGCCTTCCACGCCTTATTCCCACTCCGGCGGAATGTGTCCACGCCTTGTCCTGGAGCTCTTTCATGTCTGCTGACAGCACGGCTGTCACCACTCCCCCACCGGCGGACACGGCCGGTGGCCCACCCGGCACCGGCCGGCACCTCGGCCTGGCCCTGTTCGTGATCGCCGCGGCCCAGCTGATGGTGGTGCTCGACGGCACCATCACCAACATCGCGCTGCCCAGCATCCAGACCGCGCTGGAGGTGTCCGACGCGAACCTCGCGTGGATCGTCAACTCCTACGCGCTGGCCTTCGGCGGGCTGCTGCTCCTCGGCGGCCGGGCGGGGGACCTCTTCGGCCGACGGCGGATGTTCCAGGTGGGCATCGCCGTATTCACCCTGGCGTCACTGCTCGGCGGGCTCGCCCCGAACGAGGGCCTGCTCATCGGCGCCCGCATATTGCAGGGCGTCGGCGCGGCGGTCGCGGCGCCCAGCGCCCTCTCCCTGATCGCCACGACGTTCCCCGAGGGCAAGCCGCGCAACAAGGCGATGGGGGTCTACGCCGCGATGGCCGGCATCGGCGCCACCGTCGGGCTGCTGCTCGGCGGTGTCCTCACCGATGTCCTGGACTGGCGGTGGGTGTTCTTCGTGAACATCCCCATCGGCCTGGCCGTACTCGCCGGGACCAGGACGCTCGTCGAGGCCGAACGCCACCCGGGCCGCCTCGACCTGCCTGGCACGATCACCGGCACGGGCGGCCTGATCGCCCTCGTCTACGGCATCACGCGCGGCGGTGAACACGGCTGGACCGACAGCCTGACGCTGTCCTGCTTCACCGTCGCCGCCGTCCTGCTCACAGCCTTCCTGCTCATCCAGAGCCGGACCGCGCACCCGATGATGCCGCTGCGGCTCTTCAAGGACCGCAACCGCTCCGGCTCCTTCGCCACGATGCTGTTCATCGGCGCCGGCATGATGGCCACCTTCTACTTCCTCACCCTGTACATGCAGCTGATCCTGGGCTACAGCGCGGTAAAAACCGGCTTCGCCAACCTGCCGTTCAGCCTCGGCATGGGGGTCGCGGCGGCCCTGAGCGCCAAGCTGGTCACCCGCCTCGCTCCCCGCGTGATCGCCGGACCCGGTCTGCTGGTGGCGGCCGGTGGCATGTTCTGGTTCGCCACGCTCACCCCGGACTCGTCGTACGCGGGACATCTGATGCCGGCGATGTTCGTGACCGCGCTCGGCCTCGGCATGGGCTTCGTCCCGATGACGCTGGGCGCCGTCAGCGGCGTCGACCACCAGGAGACGGGCATCGCCTCCGCGCTCCTGAACACCGCCCAGCAGATCGGCGGCGCCCTGGGCCTCGCCGTCCTCGCGACCATCTCCACGTCGGCCGCGAATGACCGGCTGCCCGAAGCGGCCACCTCGTTCTACCGGGGCGTGGCCACCAAGGACCACGGCCTGGTGACCGAGGCGGCCGACGCGCTGACCCACGGCTACACGCTGGCCTTCGTGGGCGCGGGCGTCATGTTCCTGGCGGGCCTCGCCGTCACCGCGCTCGCCATCAACGCCCGGAAGCAGGAGACCGCCGAGGGCGCGGCGCCGGTCCACATGGGCTGAGCCCTCGGCAGCCCGGGCCGGCCGGGCCGCCCGCGCCGGGGCCGGTGTTGCGGTACTCGGCGAAACGGTCGTCCTTCCGGGAGAAGCCGCTGAGCTGTCGCCACGGCGCCGCGAAAGGCTGCCGCCCTGTCCGCCGCCCTGTCCGCCGCCCTCCCCTGGCCCGCTCGCCAGGAAGTCGCCGCCGCCGCTCGATAGCATGCTGAGGACAGCCGGTGTAGAGAACGCGCCGTCCGCTCCGACGTCCCCTGTGAGAGTCGCCCACGAGGGGTGACGGCGCAGCCGAGGAGCGAAGTCATGAAGTATCTGGTGATGGTCCAGGGCTCACAGGCCGACTACGAGGCGATGGCGGGCAAGGCCTCGGAGAACAGCCCGGCCTGGAGCGAGCAGGAACTCCAGGCGATGTTCGCGTTCATGACCGAGGTCAGCAACGACCTCGCCGAATCCGGGGAACTCATCGACGGGCAAGGCCTCACCGAGCCCGCGCAGGCCCGCTTCGTCAGCGCGGGCGAGGACGGCCGCCCGGTGATCACGGACGGGCCCTACGGCGAGACGAAGGAAGTCCTCGCCGGGTACTGGCTGGTCGACTGCGAGAGCCTGGAGCGGGTCACCGAGATCGCCGCGCGCATCACCCAGTGCCCCGGCCCCGAGGGCATGGTCGAGCCGCCCGTCGTGATCCGGCCCGTACAGGACGCGGGAGGCGCGTGCTGAGACCCGCGACCGAGGTCGAGGACCTGCTGCGCCGGCACGCGCCGCAGGTCCTCGGCGCGCTCGTACGCCGGTACGGACACTTCGACGCGACCGAGGACGCCGTGCAGGAGGCGCTGCTCGCGGCGGCGCGGCAGTGGCCGGACCAGGGGCTGCCGGACAATCCGCGGGGCTGGCTGATCCGGGTGGCGTCGCGGCGCCTGGTGGACCAGCTGCGCGCGGACGCGGCACGGCGGCGGCGCGAGGAGGACGCGGCGCTGCTCACGCCCCGCGACGCGTTCACCGCTCCCCCGCCGGGCGAGAGCCGCGCCCCGTCGGACGACGACACGCTCACCCTGCTCTTCCTGTGCTGCCACCCCGCGCTGAACCCGGCCGGGCAGGTCGCCCTCACGCTGCGCGCCGTCGGCGGCCTGACCACGGCGGAGATCGCGCGTGCGCACATGGTGCCGGAGGCGACGATGGCCCAGCGGATCAGCCGGGCGAAGGCGAAGGTCAGAGGCACGCCGTTCCGCCAACCGGGCCCCGCGGACCGTGACGCGCGGCTCGGCGTGGTCCTCCAGGTGCTGTACCTGATCTTCAACGAGGGTTATACGGCGACGTCCGGCGCCGCCCTGCACCGCGCGGACCTCGCACGGGAGGCGATCCGGCTGACCCGTTCCGTACGGCGCCTGCTGCCCCGCGAGGGCGCGGTGACGGGGCTGCTGGCGCTGATGCTGCTCACCGAGGCGCGCAGCGCCGCGCGGAGCGGGCCGCACGGCGAGCTGATCCCGCTGGACGAGCAGGACCGCACCCGATGGGACAGGCAAGCGATCGCCGAAGGCACCGCACTCGTCGAGGAAGCACTCTCCCAAGGCCCGCCCGGCGCCTACCAGTTGCAGGCGGCGATCGCGGCGCTGCACGACGAGGCACAGGGCGCGGACGCCACGGACTGGCCGCAGATCCTCGCCCTGTACGACGTTCTGGTGCGCCGCGCTCCTGAGCCCATGGCCGAACTGGGGCGCGTGGTGGCGTACGCGATGGTGCACGGTCCGCAGGCCGGGCTCTCCGAACTCACCGCCCTGGAGGGAAGGCTGAAGGGGCACTACCGCCTCGACGCCGTGCGGGCCCACCTGTTGGAGAGAGCGGGCGACACCGCGGGCGCGCTCGCCGCCTACCGGTTGGCGGCCAAGGGCACCCTCAGCCGGCCCGAGGCGCGCTACCTTCAGACGCGCGCCGCCAGGCTGCTGCCCTGAGCCGGGACCGGTCCGAGCGGCGCGCAGTGTTCGGCCACGGTGTCGGCGAAGGCGCGGGCCAGCGGACTGAGCGCGTCCCAGCGGCGCACCGCCCAGCCGACCGAGAGCGGCGGCAGGTCCGGAACCGGGACCATGCGCAGCCCGGCGGGAGCGCGGCCCCGCCAGCCGGGCAGGGCGGGCACGACGGCCTGGCCGAGGCCCAGTTCCGCGAGGAGCAGCGCCGTGTCCCAGTCCGCGACGCTGGTACCGGCCGGGAGCACTACGCCCAACTCGTCCAGGTGGGCGTCCAGTTGGGCGCGGGAGGTCGAGTTCACCGGTGGCGTGATGAGCTGCCCCCCGGCCAGTTCGGCGGGGTCGATGCGCGGCCGGCCGGCGAGCGGGTCGTCGGCGCGGACCGCGAGGACCCAGGGCAGGGCCACGACGGGCCGCTGCTCGATGCCCCGCACGGGCTCCCCGAGGGTGATCCAGGCGAGGTCGAGGTCGGCGGCGGCGAGCGCGTCGAAGCATCCGCTGCTCGAGCTGACCGTCTGGAACTCCAGGCTGACGCGCGGGTACCGCCCCCGGAAGCCGACGACGGCCTCGGCCATGAAGTGCCGCACGGTGGTGGCGCCGGTGGTGATCCGCACCGTGCCGCCGTCGCCCCGCGCCTGCTCCCGCAGGCGCCGCACGGCGAGGTCGATGCCGCCGATCCCCTCGGCCGCGGCGTCGCGCAGGACACGCCCGGCCGCGGTGGGCACGACGCCGCGCGCGTGCCGTTCCAGGAGGCTCACGCCCAGCTCCCGCTCCAGGCGTTTGACGTGCTGGCTCACGGCCGACTGCGTACAGGTGAGGTCGCGTGCCACCGCGCTGAGGCTGCCCGCTCGGCACACGGCCACGAAGACACGGAGATCGTCGAAGGTCACAAGGGGTGAAGGTATCTCTTGGGGAGATGCAAGGAAACCCGAGGATTGACTTGGGTTTTCACCATGGCCCAAGATCGTTCACGGCCCGGGCGGCGACCCGGCGACGGGCGTCGACCCGGGGTCAGGACGATCCTGGGGCCAGTTCGATCCTGGGGCCGGGACGATCCTGGGTCCCGGCGGCGGGCCATGACCCGGTGGGAAAGGTGACGTGTGGAAGCGCTCGAGATGGTGGCCGTCGGGGCCGCCGGTGTCGCGGCCGGCGGGATCAACGCGGTGGTGGGGTCCGGCACGCTCATCACCTTCCCCACCCTGCTGGCCTTCGGCTTCCCGCCGGTGCTGGCCAATGTGTCGAACAACCTCGGCCTGGTGCCGGGCACCCTCAGCGCCGCGTACGGCTACCGCCGGGAGATGAAGGGGCAGTTGGGCCGCCTGGTGCGGTTCGGCACAGCCTCCCTCGTCGGGGGCGCCATCGGCGCGCTGCTGCTCCTGAAGCTGCCCGCCGACGCCTTCCAGGCGGTGGTGCCGGTGCTGATCCTGACCGCCTGCGCTTTGGTGCTCCTGCAGCCCTGGCTCAACCGGCGGCTCAAGGAGCGCGAGAACCCGGGGCGCCGGGACGGCGGCGCGCCGATGTGGTGCGGCATCCTCGCCGCCGGCGTCTACGGCGGCTACTTCGGAGCGGCCCAAGGCGTGCTGCTCATGGGCCTGTTCGGCGCCTTCCTCCTGGAGGACCTGCAACGCCTGAACGCCGTGAAGAACGTCCTCGCCTCGATCGTCAACGGCGTGGCGGCTCTCATCTTCATCGCGGTCTCGGACGTCGACTGGACGGCGGCCGGGCTGATCGCCGCGGGCTCCACGGTCGGCGGGCTCGTGGGCGCGCGCTACGGCCGCCGCCTGCCACCGGCCGCGCTGCGCGCCTTCATCGTCGTGGTCGGCGTCACTGCCTCGACGATCATGATCGTGAGCTAGGACGAGCGGGCGCCGCGCGCCGCGGAGAGCGGCCATACGGCCCCACCACCCCCTGCGCCAGGGAATCCAAGAGGTGGTTTATCATTGAACATGAAGTGGCCCCGACCGAGATTCCCCCGTCCGGTCGGGGTCACTTCACGTTCGCGGCGCACCTTCCGCCGTTTTCACGCCTTCGTGGGCGAATATGCCAACCGCACCGCGTCGCACCCGCCCGGGCGTCATCATGCGTCCATGGACGGTGCCAAGCCTGTGCAGGTCTTGTTCACGCCCGAGGAGTACGCCGCGGTCACGCTCCACGCGGACCGGCTCGGGATGCCGGTGGCGGAGTTCATACGCCGCGCGGTGACCGTCCGCGCCGAGGAGGAGCACCCCGACCCCTGCCAGGTTCCCGAGCCCCGGCGCGGGGCGAGCGTGCCGCCCGTGCAGCGGGACCTAGGCAAGGACGGCAAGCCGGCGCTCCGGCGGTTCCTCGACACCCTCGCCGCGTCGGCCGAGCCCAGGGAGTGAGCGCGAAGCCCAGGGAGTGAGCGCGACGCCAGGGTGTGGGACCGGGAGCGCCGACGTGCGGCCCGGCGGTCAGGACAGGGCGAGCTCCGGCTGGTAGAGGTCCAGCCAGAGCGCGAGATCCAGGGTGCGCTCCAGGCCGCGCCGTGACGCCTGGGTGATCTGCGGCGCCTCCCGCCCGGCGGCCCGCGCCGCCCGCTCCCGGTCGACGAGATCGAAGACCGGGTGGCCGGGCCGGGCGAGCAGATCCTTGACGTGCCCTTGCAGGGCGAGTGCGTACTTGGGGTCCTGCGTGGAGGGGTACGGACTCTTCACCCGGTCATAGACGGACCGGGGCAGCACATCGGCGGTCGCCTCGCGCAGCAGGCTCTTCTCCCTGCCGTCGAAGGACTTCAGCGCCCAGGGCGTGTTGTAGACGTACTCGACGAGGCGGTGGTCGCAGAACGGGACGCGCACCTCGAGCCCGACGGCCATGCTCGCGCGGTCCTTGCGGTCGAGCAGGACCCGGACGAAGCGGGTCAGGTGCAGATGGGAGATCTTGCGCATCCGGTACTCGAAGTCGCTCTCGCCGTCCAGGCGCCGGATGCCGTCGACGGCCGTCGCGTACCCGTCCTTGACGTACGCGGGCAGATCGAGCGCCGCGGTCAGGTCGGGGCGCAGTACGCCGGAGTCGTCCCCGAAGTGGTCGGCGAACCGCACCAGCCAGGGGAACGTGTCGGCCGTGCGCGCCTGCTCGTCGAAGAACTGCAGATAGCCGCCGAACACCTCGTCCGCCGACTCCCCGGAGAGCGCGACGGTGGAGTGCTCGCGGATGGCGCGGAAGAGGAGGTAGAGGGAGGCGTCCATGTCACCGAAGCCCATGGGGATGTCCCTGGCGCGGATCATCTTCGCGCGTACGTCGGGGTCGGCGAGGGCGTGCGAGTCCAGGACGATGTCGCGGTGGTCGGTGCCCGCCGCCTTCGCCACGTCGTGCACGAAGGGGGTGTCGGGCGTGCCGCGCAGCTCGTCGGCGACGAAGTTGTCGGTCTGGCCGACGAAGTCGACGGCGAAACTCCGTACGGTCTCGCCCGCCTCCGCCAGCCGGCGCGCGGCGAGCGCCGTCATCGCCGAGGAGTCCAGGCCGCCGGAGAGCAGGGTGCAGCGCGGCACGTCCGAGACGAGCTGGCGGCGCACGATGTCCTCCAGAAGCTCGCGCACCTTGGCGATGGTCGCGTCACGGTCGTCGGTGTGCGGCCTTGTCTCCAGCGACCAGTAGACGTGCCGGCGCAGCCCCGAGCGGTCGACGGTCACCACGGTGCCCGGCTCGACCTCGCGCATGCCGTCCCAGACGGCGTGGCCGGGCGTCTTGACGACGGTGAACAGCTCGCGCAGCCCGTCGATGCCGACGCGACGGCGGGCCAGCGGGTTGGCGAGGATCGCCTTGGGCTCGGAGCCGAACAGGACACCGTCCGGCGTCTCGTAGTAGTAGAAGGGCTTGATGCCCATGCGGTCGCGGACCATGACGAGCTTGTCGTGCCGGGCGTCCCAGATCGCGAAGGCGTACATGCCGTTCAGCCGCTCGGCGAGGGCCTCGCCCCACTCCAGATAGCCGCGCAGGACGACCTCGGTGTCGGAGTCGGTGGTGAACCGGTGGCCGCGGCCCGCCAGTTCGCGCCGCAGCTCGGTGAAGTTGTAGGTCTCCCCCGAGTAGACGAGGGCGACGGTGCCGCTCGGTGTCTCGGCCGTCATCGGCTGGCGCCCGCCGGGCAGGTCGATGATCGCGAGCCTGCGGTGTCCGAGCCCGGCGGGGCCGCCGGTCCACGTGCCGCGGTCGTCGGGGCCGCGGCAGGACATCGTCTCCGTCATGGCGTCCAGAGTGGTCGACTCGGCCGTGAGGTCACGGTCGAAGGAGACCCAGCCGGCGATTCCGCACATGTGATTCCTCCCGCTCGCAAAGTAGATGTACCTAGCATCTATATGGGCATCCTGCGCCTCCGATTGCATACGGTCAACATCCCGGCCACCCGAGCGAAGGCAGCCACCCCCACGATTCCGGCCGCATTTTGCCAACGCCGGAGGGTGTCTCGTAGGCGGATAGGCTCCCCTGCCCCGCCGGAACGTGTCCGCCGGAGATCGCGGAAGGAAACATTCCGGCCACGGGCAAAGACTTGTCCACGATCCGCCGCAGCGGCTCACTCCTCGACTGAGGCCACCAGTCGCTCCGCGTCGTCCCGGGCCTGCTCGACGGCGCCGGGGAAGACCTTCAGGCCGTGCGCGACCAGGGCGCCTTCGTGCAGCAGCATCAGGGTCCGCGCCAGACGCCCGGCCTCGCGCGGGGCGATCTCTTCGACCAGGTCCGTGAAGAGCGCGAGCATCCACGCCTTCTGGCTGGTGATGATCGGATACGCCGGGTGGACGGGGTCACTGATCTCGGCATGCGCGTTGATCATGCTGCACCCCTTGCCCGAGAACTCCTCCGCCCAGTCGCGCGAGGCGTCGAAGACAGCCAGGATCCGGGCGCGCGGCGTGGGCGCGCCCGCCAGATACCCGGCGAGGAAGGCCCGCCAGCGCTCGTCCCGGTCGGCGAGGTACTCCACGACGATCTGCTCCTTGGAGCCGAACCGGTCGTAGAGCGTCTTCTTCGTCACCCCCGCCTCGGCGGCGATCAGATCCACGCCGACCGCGTGGATGCCGCGCTCATAGAAGAGGCGCCCGGCCGCCTCCAGGGCGCGGCGCGCGGCGGGCGTTATGGCGACGCGCTTGGGGGTGGCAGCGCCTTGCTTCCCGTACGCCTGCCCGTTCTCCTCGTACGCCTGCTCGTTGTCCTCGTACGCCTGCTCGCTCATGAAACCCATAGTAGACCGGTCTGTATACTCGGTCTCCTCAGGTAAACAGATCGGTCTACTCGCCCTCCACTCCGGGCCGCCGCCTCGATCCGCTCGATGCCGCGCGGCGGGAAGGAGCAGCACCATGAATGTCCTGCTGTCCCTCGCGTTCGTGCTGACCTGGAGCTCCGGCTTCATCGGGGCCAAGCTCGGCGCGGGCAGCGCCGGCGCGGTGACGGTGCTCATGTGGCGGTTCCTGCCGCTGGCCCTCGTCCTCGCGGTCGTCGCCCTCACGCTGGCCCGCGCCTCCTGGCGGGGTCTGACGGCACGGGACATCGGGCGGCAGGCGGCCGTCGGCGCGCTGTCGCAGAGCGGCTACCTCCTCACCGTGTACTACGCCATCCAGCTCGGCGTCTCCAGCGGCACCACCGCGCTGATCGACGGCACCCAGCCGCTGGTCGCGGGGGCCCTCGCCGGGCCGCTGCTCGGGCAGTTCGTCTCCCGCACCCAGTGGATCGGCCTCGGGCTCGGCGTGAGCGGTGTCGTCATCGTGACGGCGGCGGACTTCGCGGGCGGCGGCGACACCGCCTGGTGGGCCTATCTCGTGCCGTTCCTCGGCATGCTGTCGCTGGTGGCGGCGACGTTCCTGGACCGGCGCTCGGCCCGTCCGGTGCGGCCCGCGGTGTCCATGACCGTCCACTGCGCCACCAGCGCCGTCATCTTCACGGCGCTCGCGGTGGCCGCCGGGGCCGCGACTCCCCCGGCCGAGCGGTCCTTCTGGGTGGCGATCGGCTGGCTCGTGACGCTCTCCACCTTCGGCGGGTACGGCCTGTACTGGCTGATCCTGCGGCGGTCGGGGGTCACGCAGGTCAATACGCTCATGTTCCTCATGGCCCCGGTGACGGCCCTGTGGGGTGCGCTGATGTTCGGCGAGCCCTTCGGCCCGCAGACGGTGCTCGGCCTGGCGATCGGGCTCGCGGCGGTGGTCGTCGTGCGGCGCGGCGAGCGTCCGCGCGGGGCCGCCGGGCCGGCGGGGCGGGTCACCGCGGAGTCAGAAAGGACTGCACCGCGGGCGCGTACCGCTCGGTGATCTCGGTGATCGCCGTGGCGCGCAGGCACGGGCCGCGGGCGATGCCGTACATCACGCCGAGGCCGAGCAGCATGCCCACGGCCAGCTCGGCCCGCACCCCCGCGTCCGGCCCCGCGAGACGCACGCTCAGCCGCTGGACCACCTGGGCGCGGAAGTTGGCGCGCAGGACATCGCCCCGCTCACCGTGGAGCGGGGCGAAGACGATGCGCAGGACGGGGTCGGCGCCCCGCTCGGCCTGGCCGGTCAGCAGATGGCGGACCATGTGGCGGCCGAGCCGGCCGAGCGGCGCGTCGAGGAACGCCTCCGCGTCCGCCTCGAAGGACATGACGTGTGCGAAGAGGGCGTCCTTGTTGCCGAAGTACTTCACGACGAGCGGTGCGCTCACCCCGGCGCGTTCGGCAACCGCCTTAAGGGTGATGTCACCGTGCGCGTGCCGGGCGAGGAGATATCTGGCGGCGCGGGTGATGGCGCCCTTCGTGGCCTCGGCGTCTCTGCGGCAGCGGGGCGGGATGGAGGGACTGGTGATGTGCCTTCTCCCTACGTTCACATTCCCTACACGGCAAGGAATATTCACGATAGCGGGTGAATGGGTATTCACCCCCAGGAAGTTGGCAGGTGCCCTGGACCCATACGAACACACTCCCCATGTATGTGGCCACCAACTGCCCAGAGGAGTCGCGGGCTTCCGACGCGCCCGTTCCCTCTCGAACCACGTCGGTCATACTGCCGCCCATGAACCGACTCCGCATCGGCCTGGTCGGCACCGGCCCCTGGGCCACCGCCACCCACGCC
>NZ_WMBF01000834.1:0-1290 GCF_019400875.1 Streptomyces anatolicus
CCCCTGATATGCCGTCCCCCGCCCAGCGCGCAGCGCCCCGCATGCCGATAGCCGTACACATGCTCGGCCTCGCCGTCTTCGCCCTCGGCACGAGCGAGTTCATGCTCTCGGGGCTCCTGCCACCCATCGCGGAGGACATGAACGTCTCCATCCCCCGCGCGGGCCTCCTCATCTCCGCCTTCGCCATCGGCATGGTCATCGGCGCCCCCCTCCTCGCCGCGGCGACCCTGCGCCTGCCCCGCCGCACGACCCTGATCACCCTGATCACGGTCTTCGGCCTCGGCCAGGTCGCCGGCGCCCTGGCACCTTCGTACGAAGTGCTCTTCGCGTCCCGCGTGATCAGCGCCCTGGCCTGCGCCGGGTTCTGGGCGGTCGGCGCGGCCGTCGCCATCGCGATGGTCGACTTCGGTCAGCGCGCCCGCGCCATGGCGGTGATGCTCGGCGGCCTCTCCGTCGCGAACGTCCTCGGCGTCCCGGCCGGCGCCTTCCTGGGCGAGCACTTCGGCTGGCGCTCGGCGTTCTGGGCGGTCGCCGCGGCCAGCGCGCTCGCCCTGGCGGGCGTCCTCACCCTGATCCCCCGCATCCCGCTTCCCGCCGAGAAGCCCCAGCTCAAGCGGGAACTCTCCATCTACACCGACCGCCAGGTCCAGCTCTCCATCGCGGTCACCGCGCTTGCCGCGGGCGGTGTCTTCTGCGCGTTCTCCTACCTCTCCCCGCTCCTGACGGACGTGGCGGGCCTCGCCGACGGCTGGGTCCCGACGGTCCTCGCGCTCTTCGGCGTCGGCGCCCTCGTCGGCACGGCGATCGGCGGCCGGTTCGCGGACGCGCACCTCTTCGGGGTGCTGCTCAGCGGTATCGCCGCGTCCACCGTCTTCCTCGTCTCGCTGGCCCTGTTCGCCGCCACCCCGGCCGCGGCGATCGCGCTGTCGTTCCTCATTGGGGTCTCCGCGTTCTACACGGGCCCGGCCCTCAACGCCCGGATGTTCAACGTCGCGGGCGCCGCCCCCACCCTGGCGGGCGCGACCACGACGGCCGCGTTCAACCTCGGCAACACCGGCGGCCCCTGGCTCGGCGGCACGGTCATCGACCTCGACTTCGGCTACGCGGCCGCGGCCTGGGCGGGCGCGGCGATGACGGCGACGGCACTGGCGACGGTGGCGCTCTCCCTGCGCCTGCGATCCGTAGGGGCGCGGGGAACTGCGCGACCAGCCCAAGCGGAGCCGCACGCGGAAACCGACCAGACCCGCGGGCCCGTCGTGGCTGAGCGCGCAGTTCCCCGCGCCCCTACGG
>NZ_WMBF01000835.1:0-1286 GCF_019400875.1 Streptomyces anatolicus
GAACTGGGCGTACCAGTCGACCGACTGCCCGGAGAGAACTCCCCCGGTGAATCGTGTGCACAGGCAACGTCCCTGCGTATCGCGCAGGATGAGGTACTTCTTCTTTCCCTTGGCGTCCACAAGGCTGGCCCCCGCCATTGAGCCGCCGTTCTTGGTCAACTCGCGCTCGTCGCCGCGCCAGCTGGCGGCCACCCAAGCCTTGCCGCTGCCATTTGTCACGGTCCCCTCAACGGTAAGGAAGCCACCCTCGTCACGCTTGGCGGACGTCACCTTGAGCGAGATCCCGGACTCCCCCTTGACTTCGGCCAGCACGCTGCCGCCCGTGGGCTGCTGAGACTTCTCGCCCTCCTTGCCGTCCGCGTCATCCTTGCCGTCCGACGACGAACTCTTCTCCGGCTTGGACTTCTCGTCGCCTCCGTCACCGCCACCGCAGCCAGCGACCGTGAGGACAAGCCCAGTCGTGATCGCCACAGCGGTCATTGCCCTGCGAGTCTTCATGGTGCGCCGAATGTTCATCGCTACGGCTTCCTTCTTTCGTCGATCACCGGTCAGTCGGCCAAGTGGACAGAGAAGAGCACGGATGCCTCAGGAAGATCACCCAGTTCGAATTCGTCCGGATCGATCTCGAAGGAGTCACCGCCGTCACAGTCGAATTCCACGGCCTTCTCCGGGTCGGCCGCTGGGTCGACGTCACAGCGCGGCTTGACGATGGCCGTAGCGTCGGCCCTGGCGTGCTGGGACTCCGTTCCCGGGATGATCGAATCACCGACGGTGTACGTGGTCTCGATCTCCGCGCGGAACCCCGGGTAGCCGTTCACTTCGGCGGGCCCGAACCCGATGACGGTGGAGTCGTTCTCGGCGGCCAGGGCTTCCGCCGCGCCTCGCGCCCCCTCGCCGGTGAACTTGTCTCCGCCGAGCCAGTCGAGCCAGTCGTCCCCTTCGCCGATGGACAGCTCGAACCCATCCATGAGTTCGTCCCTGGCGTCCTGCGCCGCCGCCAGAGCGGCGGCATCAGCAGCCGATTGGGCCCCGTTCCTGGCAGAGGCGGCTTGGGCGAATGCGAAGAAGGCGAACGCAACAAAGAGCAGAACCCCCGTCAGCCAGATGTAAATGGGGAGAGTCTGCCCTCGGTCGCTCTTCAGGTGGTACGAGATCAGCCGCCGATGACGTCGTTGACCGCATCCAGGATCGCGCCCGAGATCAGGCCGTCCAGACCCAGGCCGTCGATCAACGTAAAGATCCCCGCAATAAGAATCATGAGCCCCGCATACTCCACGAACCCCGCC